>WFTN01000399.1 GCA_015485455.1 Planctomycetota bacterium
TTCCACCACAATGACGGTATTGCCAAGATCCTTCAGCTCATCCAAAGTGCCGAGAAGGCGGGCTACGTCTCTTTGGTGCAAACCTATGGTGGGTTCATCCAAAACGTAAAGCACCCCCGTCAAGCCGCTGCCAATTTGGGTCGCCAAGCGAATTCTTTGGGCTTCACCCCCAGAGAGTGTTGTGGCCCGTCGATCGAGCCCCAGATAGTCGAGGCCAACTTCAACCAAAAAGCGAAGCCTGTCTTGGACTTCCTTCAACGGTCGCTCGGCAATTTTCTTGTCCGTTGCAGAGAGCTTAATCTTCGAGAAGAAGGCATGGGCCTCTTCTACGGTGAGCAAGGTTGTGTCGGCGATATTCTTGTCGGCGATGGTGACCGCCAGAGACTCCTTGCGAAGTCTCTTGCCCAAGCACTCCTTGCAGTCCTTCGCACTCATCAGCTTGGCCACTTCTTCACGCCACTTGTCGCTATCAGATTCCCCGAACCAGCGCTCGACATAACGAGCGAGGCCTGGCCAAGTGACTTTCATCACCATGCTTCGGCTCTCCCCTTTGCGCGCCTTCTGCATACGCAAAGAAACCCTTTCGTCAACACCATACAAGATGGCCTGCTGCGCCTCAGGTGACAGATCACACCATGATTCATCGACGTCAAAACCGACGACCTTCGCCACACCTTTGATTGCTTTTCGATAGTAAGATTTGCGTTTGAAGAAGCGGCCAACCTTACTGGTCATGGCCCCCTTCAAGATCGGCTTCTCTGGTGCATCAATCAATAAATCTGGGTCGCAACGCCTCACCATGCCCAAGCCCGAGCAAGTTGGACAAGAACCATGATGCGAGTTAAATGAAAACATGCGCGGGGTAAACTCTTCGGGGATCACCCGACCATGCTCGGTGCAGACTTTTTCTTCTGTAAACCAAGAGACTTCACCATCGGTTGTGGCATAGCCAAAGATGCCCCCACCGTGTTCGAAAGCCTGGGCCACCGATTCCAACACCCGAACACGCATTTTGGCCGACATCTTGATGCGGTCGAGAACCAAGCAGACTTCCTTAGCGCGAGACAAAGGGGGAAGGGCCTGATCTAAGCGAATCTCCTTGCCATCCACAAGAGCCCGCAGAAAGCCCTGCTGAACGAACTCTTGGGCGTTTGTTTTCAACTCCGAGGCTTTCTTAAAAGCTAGGTCGCAGCCCAAGGATTTGCTGAACAAGGGGGCGACAAGATAAGCCTTACTGCCCTCTTGAGTCTTAATCTTCTTCCAAATGGCTGCGGGAGACCAAGGTCTCAGTTCTTTGCGGCAGGAAGGGCAATGTGGTTTGCCAATGCGCGCAAAGAGCAAACGGAGATAGTCGTATATCTCAGTTGTCGTCGCCACGGTTGAGCGGGGATTGCGAGAGACATTTTTCTGATTGATAGCAATCGCCGGCGCCAAACCCTCGATGCGCTCCACCGGAGCTTTTTCCAAACGGCCCAAGAACTGGCGAGCATAGGCAGAAAGGGACTCGACGAAGCGCCTTTGTCCTTCGGCGAAAATGGTGTCAAAAGCCAAGGAAGTCTTGCCACTGCCAGAAGGCCCCGTAATGACAGTAAAACTCCCCGTAGGAATGGTGACATCAATCGACTTCAGGTTGTTCGTCGATGCGCCCTCGATCACCAAAGCCCCTTCGACACTCATATCTTTCGGAGATTTTCGTTTGCGGCGATTGGGTTTGCGAGGAGTAAGATGCTCCTTCATTGCCTGGGCGGTGAACGATTCCTTCTGCTTCACAAGGTCATCGAACGGTCCTTGAAATACGACCTGGCCCCCACCAGATCCACCTTCCGGCCCCAGATCCACGATCCAATCCGCGACTTTGACAACGTCAAGGTTGTGCTCCACCACCACAACCGTGTTTCCAGCATCAACCAATCCTTGGAGAGCATTGAGCAGCTTTTCGACATCTTGAAAGTGAAGGCCCGTTGTCGGTTCATCAAGAAGATAGAGGGTGCGACCGGTTGCTGGACGACGCAGTTCACTGGCGAGCTTAACTCTTTGCGCTTCGCCACCAGAAAGTGTCGTGGCCGTTTGCCCCAAAGTGATGTACCCCAAGCCAACAGACAAAAGAGCATCAAAGATGCGTTTGATCTTGGGATGATGGGCAAAGAAAGCGCTGGCATCCTCGACAGTCATCTCTAAGATGTCGAAAATGCTCTTGTCACGATAGGTAATTTCTAACGTCTCTGGGTTAAACCGTTGACCATTACAGTCTTCGCAAACCACTTCGACATCGGGCAAGAACTGCATCGAGACGGTTTTGACCCCGGCTCCCGAACACGTTTCGCATCGCCCCCCAACAACGTTAAAAGAGAAACGACCTTTGACGTAACCCCGGGCCTTCGCCTCTTCGACTTGGGTAAAGAGCTCGCGAATGGGATCCCACACTTTGGTGTAAGTGGCGGGATTCGAACGGGGTGTGCGACCAATTGGGCTTTGGTCGATTTCGATGACCTTGTCAAAGTGCTCGAAACCTTTGATAGCCCGATGGGGCCCAGGTTTTGCCTTCGCTCCATGATAGTGAATGCTCAGAGCCCGCTTAAGGATGTCATCAATGAGCGTGCTTTTCCCTGATCCGGAAACGCCCGTAACAACAGTGAGAAGCCCAACAGGAAACTTGACGTCGATGTTCTTGAGATTGTGGTGCTTTGCTCCCAAGACTTGGAGGAAATCCTTGGCGGCTACCCTGCGCTCTTCAGGGATCGGAACAACGCGCCTGCCAGAGAGATAGTCGGCTGTGGCAGACCCCTTCATCGACAGGAGTTCCCGGAAAGTGCCAGCGCTCACAATTTCGCCACCGTGAACCCCCGCATCTGGTCCAACGTCGACAATGAAATCAGAGCGTTCCATCATCTCTTGGTCGTGCTCGACAACCAAGACCGTATTGCCCAAGTCCCGAAGTTCTTCCAGAGTCTTGATCAGACGAGCATTGTCCCGGGCATGCAAACCAATACTCGGTTCGTCCAAAACATAGAGAATACCCTTAAGCCGTGACCCGACTTGAGTCGCTAAACGAATTCTCTGAGATTCACCACCGGAGAGAGTAGCCGCGCTACGATTCAGATTGAGATAACCGAGTCCTACGGAACTCAAGAAAGTCAGACGACCATGAAGCTCTTTGACAATAGGCTTGCCAATCAGCGCATCGTTGCCACTGAACTCAAGG
>WFTN01000400.1 GCA_015485455.1 Planctomycetota bacterium
GGACATGGAGCAAAAGTCATTTTGCCGATGCCCAGGGGCACAGTGGTGATGCTGGCTTCAGTAGCTTCGCCCAAGAGTCCGAAGATGGCAAAGCCTGCGGGGTTGGCTGAATTCGGTGGCTGGATCATGCTGATGTTTGAGGATGTGCCCAGGGGGACCGTCACTGTGCGAAACACATCACCCGCCGAACCATTCACTTGCAGAATATCAAAGGGTCCACCCATAGTCTCGCCCACACGCCCTGCCGCAGAACTGTCATAAGAGATATGACCTGCTTCGTAGCAGCCCATGTCAATCGTGGCGAGTTGCACCCGCGGTGCGCCATCTAAGTCTGTGGTCGAACCGATATTCACAGGAGCAGGAGTTAAACCAGATACCGTACCTCCGTCGATGCCGATTGAACCGGGCCTTAGGCGGTAATTGTCGTTTGTTGAGTCGATGAACATGGGCGGTATGAAAGTAGTGAAGTTCGAAGGAGACTCCACCAAAGAATTCAATTCCGTATAGCCCGTACCTGGAGTCACATAGGGTCCTACAACGACCGCTCCTTGTGTGTCTCGGTTGCCATAGAATATCGAATTTTCAACGATCAGAGTCAAGGCTGGATTGCTAGGTAACAATCCGAAGAGAACAACCCCCAAGAGGCCGCTGTCCAATGTGTTATTGACGAATGTGCAATTGCGAATTGTGTTTGCAAATCCGACCAGTTGAAGGACGCCAATTCCGCCACGGTTTCTGGCGAATAAACAGTTGTCGATTGACAGGGCATTCGAGGACAACCCCGCGATCGTTAGGCCATTGCTTTGACTTTGGGTTGTGTTGCCAATGAAAGAACAATTCTTGACGAATCCTTGTCCAGATCCCGTGAACAAGACAGCGGAAACAGTGAGGGTTGTGTTGTTGGTAAAGCCACATGACTCGAAAGTAGCACTGGCACCAGTGATGTAGGATGTGAAGTTGATGAGTCCCGATGGCGAATTCTTGTTATCCTTGATCTCACAACGACTAAAAAGAACTTCCGATGCTGATGTCTCGATCTGAATCACCGAGGTACTGAAAGTTGCTTTTGAGTTGTCGTGAATCAGGCAAGCATCGAAAACCGCTGCACCACCAAAGCGCATGAAGATACCGCTGCCGTTTTGTCCCTCGTTCTGTGTTATTTCACAATTCTTGAACGTGGGGGCGATTTGTGCGCCTCCAGCTCCGTTTGGTTCGAAAATCGCTACGCCTCCGCCGGCAGGTCGGAATGTAGTCCCGAAGAGGACAGGTGTCCCTGAGCCATTCGTCAATGTGAGATCCTCGACAACCATAGCGTTTGTGACGCCTTGGTTGAAAAGGATGCATGAGCCTGCTTGATTTCCGTCGATAATCGTCTGGCCAGGTCCAGCGCCGAGTAGGTGGAAATCTATTGCTGGCATCACCAGATTCTCAATATAGGTTCCCGCCGCGACAACGATCGTATCTCCTTGCGTCACCCCGTTGATCGCTGCTTGGATCGTAGGGAATGACGGGCTCGGGACGTTTAGCGTTGATTGAGCAGCTAAGCTCAAACTCAAGATCGTGAATGTCAAAAATAGACGAATGCTCAGTTTCATCGTATTCCTTTCTATTGCTCTGAAATGGTCCAGACGATGTTTGTGTATGATGGGACTCCTGCTTGGAGCAGATCGAATGGGCTTACGTGATTGCCGAAATCCAACAAAGTTTCTTTGATAACCCGACCGTTCAGGTGGCTCCATATTACCGGTGGATTCACATTGGGATTTCCTGTATCATGAAAGGTGCGAATTCCAAAGACGAGATGGAAAACCTGGCAAGGATTCGAAAGTCCCGAGACGAAGACTAACGGATCGCAATTGTCTACATATTCGATTGTTCCGAGGACTGGGAGCGCGGAGACCCCACGAACGTCGTAACGAGCCGTGTTGCTCCAAGTTCCAAGATTGAGTTCAACATAGCCGGAAGGGATGTCGGGCGTAATTTGAAAGCTATTCCACGGAAACGGCGTTCCCATGCAATTTAGTGTGGCGCCAATTGATCGGCCGATGTAGCGCCCTGTACCTGTCCCGCAGATACATCCGTCGAAAGTCTGGGTACTATTTACGAGATGCCGCATTTCATAAAGACATTGTGGACCCGGTCTGTTGATGGGGCCTGGGTCACAATTCAAAACCACGCCACCATAATGAGAGACAGTGCTACGAACAGAATCAAAAAATGAATTGTTGAAGTCCATCGATGCAATGGATTGGTTAAGTGTCGAAAAACTGAAATTGTCTGGCCCTACTAAGTGATAGCTATCATCTTGGTGTCTGTTTACATGGCCAGGCGACAGTTGCCTTTGGTTCTGAGGCAGGACAGCATGACTTTGGCAACCGAGGTAGTGAGTAAGGACCAAGCTTGCTTGAAACTCAATTGGTGGTGGGGGGCATGTGAAGCATGCCTGTGGAAGAAGAGGGTGTTCCGCGTCATCGAGTCGATCAGACTCGCAGCTAATGTCTATGTACCCGTTCATGAGCGCCGCGCCGTAAGTAGCTGATCCCGATTGAGCGCAGTTGGGAACTTGGGAACCCACAGTTCCTGAACCGAACTGTATATCGCCCGAGATCAGGAATCGATAGTACTGGCGTAAGAGACCATTGTCGTCAAGTGAATCCCATGTACGCGTATACTTGCCCATGATCCAGTCGCTTCGGACGCTACTGGTGGTCCAATTTGTCGGATTGCCAATATTGAACGAGAAGGTCCCTGAGGCATTTGATCCAGTGATGAGAAAAGATACTTCATCGCATGCAGGTTCACCACCAACTGTCCCAATAAAATAAGGGACCGTACTTCTCATCTGTATGTTGATTGTCACCTTCTCCTCTGTCACTGTATTGCAATCCGAGATCCTTGCCCATTGAGCATTCATGTTGATCCCAGCTGCGGGGAGCACGGGCAGTGAGAAAGCTGGTGCCTGGGTTACAGCATTGCAGCACGGGCCGGCCCCAAAGAAATCATCTCCGGGTTGCGGGCAAGTGCCAACCTGCCCGAATGTCGTGATCGGCAATGCCATCATTGTGGCCAGAAAGACAGCACATAGTCCAATAGTTTTCATTTTCTTCACTCTCCAAGTTAGAGCGGTGAACTCCCTTGGGTGACGAGACCCCATAAACCTATGCTGAGTCAGGCTCAACGTGGCTATAGTGTCGCTGCCGTTTGGGGCTACCGCTTCCTAGTTTTCTTGGAGCTCCGCCTTGGAGCTCCGCCTTGGAGCTCCAAAGGTCTCTACTTCAACTTTGCTACTTCCTTTGTCATTCATGACAAAGGAACAAGCCGAAGATTTGGACCTTCTGACTGCGATGAAGAATCATCGCCGAACGGATAAAATCGGACCGATCGTTCACACTATTTCTTGGTGTGCGCCTCTTTCCAATCTCTACAGGATGATCAGATCATCTGAAACCATCCCTGTCAAATGCTTTTTAGAATTGCCGAGGTTCTTCTTCTCAAAGCTCAGCCGTTGTGATTGTGAATGAAACAAGAAAGGGTGGCCCACGTGGGCCACCCTCATCGAGCATGGGGTCAAGCGCTACTCGGTTCTGTAGATCACCATGTTGGTGGGCACGTAGACGCCTGGTGATTCTTCGATGACTCCTTGGAAGGTGAGAGTCAGGGGGAAGAAGATGGGTGGGAAGGCGGGGGATGTCCACAGGGTTGGTCCTGAGGGCAGGAGTTGGGGACAGAATGCACCTAAGTTGTTGGTCAAGGTGAAGAGGGCTGGATGGCTGGGCAGCAGTGGACATGGAGCAAAAGTCATTTTGCCGATGCCCAGGGGCACAGTGGTGATGCTGGCTTCAGTAGCTTCGCCCAAGAGTCCGAAGATGGCAAAGCCTGCGGGGTTGGCTGAATTCGGTGGCTGGATCATGCTGATGTTTGAGGATGTGCCCA
>WFTN01000401.1 GCA_015485455.1 Planctomycetota bacterium
ATCCAGAGGCTTTGGCTCGAGCATGGCGCACAAAAGGAAGACCCTTCAAAGACGTCTTTCCCCTCACCACAGCGGAAATTCGCCGGCGAGAGTTCATCTTAGACCCGGTGGATTGGAATTTTGCTCCTTGGGCCGATCATCGCAGATTCATTGAGATGAGTTTTGCCCAACAAGTGAAGAAGTTAGGCGACTATGCCCAATCAAAAACAACAAAGAAGATCCCTGTGGGCTTCACCGGTGGCAGTGCCCCCCATCCTTTCTCCGGAATTGACTGGGCCACCATGTTGAAGGGGATCGACTTTTGTGAACCCTATGACAAAGGGGGTTCCCGGGAGCTCGTCCGCTCTTTCGCCAAGGAAGAAACC
Source organism: Planctomycetota bacterium (assembly GCA_015485455.1). GTDB lineage: Bacteria > Planctomycetota > DRQF01 > S139-23. The sequence goes on from WFTN01000401.1 coordinate 366, forward strand.
ATCATCCTTCGCACCCTCTTCGAAGATCATCGACATCCCCAAGCCAATCAGCATGAACTTTGGGACTACTACCTCCGTGGAGACAACGGCGTCATCATTTGGTCATCAAAGGACTACTTCAACGATCCCGAAAAGCTCGAACCTAAGCCTTGGGCCAAACGTCTGACGAAAACCCTTAGGAAGCTCCGCCACAAGTCCTTGGATGGTTGGAAACGCGCCCAAGCGACTCAGGCTCAGATCGCCGTAATCGAGTCCTCAGCCTCAAACAAAGCCCATTGGCTCTTGGATGGTCGCTTAGACGGTCGCAATTGGATCAACCAACTCGCTCAACATGAAATAGAGCAAAACAGCCAAAATCTAACTCGAGAATCTTGGCAGAAGTTGTTGGAAGATCTCCACTTAGACTACGTCCATGTCGCAGCCCGCGATTTAGGGAGAAGAGATCTCTCGCAATTCAAAGTCTTGGTGTTACCGAGAACGATCGCCCTGTCGAACCAAGCTATAGAAGTGATCAAACGATTCGCCACCACCAAGACTGTCATCGCAGACTGTCAAAGTGGGCTGTTCGATGAGAACCTCAAAGCAAGGGAAGTCCTCAAGCTCGATAAGTTCTTTGGCATCAAAAGAACTGGCCGCAAAGTCAACCTGCGACAACGGGACCTCAAGAATTCCCTCGCACACCAGGCCAACGAACTGCGCTATGCGGAACCTGGCATCAAAATGTTGCAGAAAGTCGCGTCAACACTGCGCTTAGAAGACACACCTTGCACAATCGTCAACCGTCACGGCAAGAATGGTAGAAGTGTTTACCTCAACCTTTTGACCTACAGCTACCTAAGCACCCGCAAGCTCAACCAAAGGGTCGAACTCTTAGATGAACTCCGTGTCATTTTTCGCATTGCCGGGGTTCGTCCTTTCGTTGAGATTCGCAGAAAAGGAAACATACCTCCCATTCGCATTTTTCATCGTCAAGACCAACACGCCGACTACATTGCTGTGCTTAGGAATTGGCGGCAATCATCCCGCCCCAACAGTGCAAAAAGTTTGTCCAACTTAAGACCCATTGACATCGAAATTTTGTTGCCACGGGCCGCGGTTATTGAAGACATTTTACAAACAACAAAGTACGCAACCACAGATCCAAACAGGCCAAGTCGCGACTCATCCATCCGCGTTACTTTGCTCCCCTTCGAACCACTCATGTTTCGCTTGCCGCGTTAGAAAAATGTCCCCATTCGGTAACGCCTTCTCAACAACTTGTCATCCCTTGTTGGCGACAGTCCCCTTTGTTGGATTCCGGATGAGACGAAAACACGAAGGGTGCAAATCCCCCATCTCACCAACATAGAATGATCAGGATGATGCTTAAAATAGCCCTGAGCCATATCCCTCACCCTTCATAGCCGAAAATAAATCTTTGGCTATTTTCGCCGTCGCCCCTGTCGCATCCCTCCACCTCGAAGAGTGTCCCAAACAGTTCCAGGAGCGGACCTTGCAACCTTCGGCCCCGCTGCGGGCTTGCCTATCACAGATGGGACACCTGGATGATCGATATGACGTAAAGTGTTAAATCACAGTGATTTAAGTCAAAGCACCATAAGAAGCGGGGGAAAAATGAAATTGACCAGGCTCGATGCAAGAGTGTTGACCGAGATTGTCGATGGACTATAATCCAACCGACCTCACTCAGCTCGTGGAAGGGAAGCCTCATCCAAGAGCTGGAAATGGCTTTGGACGTCTCCTTGGAGAAGCTGATCAGAAATCAGCGACGGCAAGGAGCAGCAAAGCCGGAGTCAACGAAAAGACAACGACCAATTCCATCAAGCCGTTAACTTGTGGAAAACCGGTCGAATACTGCTGGAAAGGCAGTGGGAAGAGGATTGTGACCCTCTTCAAGAAAAGCGTTACCAAGTGGTAACAATCAATAGATCGGACAAACGAGAATGGTCCCGTAAAACCCTTCAAGTCCGAACTGAAACCCCCGGCTTGCCAATTCCCCGGGGGTTTCCTTTTGTCTACTCAGAAGTATTTTCTGGGGCCATAGGTGGGCTAAACCCATGGCCAGGGTGGGAAGGAAAAATCACGAATTATTGCCTAGTTTCCAAAGGGTTACGGTGGACGGGAATAGCTGGTCGTCCTATCTTCTCAGCAAAGGAAAGGTCTCCATGCAAAAAACCCTCATCTCTGTACTTTTTTTGATGTTTTCATGTCTCATCGGATGTTCCACACCCCAGGAAGACAAGGATGATCCAGCCCTAAAAGCCGAAAAAGGCCGCGAGGACTCTGGGGAGCAGCCACCCGAGACCGCAATAGACGGAAATCGGCGCCACTTGGAGTCAGAAGCCGTTTTAAGACAAAGGGTTAGGGCCAAATCCTGCGAAAAATTTGCCAAAGAGCTGACAAAATTGCCCCATGTGGCGGGTAGTAAGCGCAATGCCGAGTTAGCGACTTACTTGGTGAACACTTTGACCCAATTCGGATTCCAGGTTGAGCGGCACGTTTATGAAGTTCTCTTGCCTTACCCGGTCCATGTGGAAGTGGAAATGGTAGCTCCCGTGGCTTTTTCGGCCTCCCTGCGGGAAGAACCCACAGAGTTGGACTTGGACACCAGCAACAAGGCCGTTCTCCCGTTCAACGCCTATTCCCCAGACTGTGACCTCACAGCCCCGGTTATTTACGTCAATTACGGTAGGAGAGAGGATTTTGAGCGTTTGGCCGCTCTGGGGATCGATTGTCGAGGCAAGATCGCCCTCACACGCTACGGACGCATTTTTAGAGGGAGCAAGGCTAAGATCGCCGCTGAGTTTGGGGCCGCCGCCATGATTCTTTTCTCAGATCCCGCAGATGATGGTTTTGTCAAAGGTGATGTCTACCCCCACGGGCCATTTCGGCCAAGTACGGCGGTAGAACGGGGCAGCATCTTGGATATCTCAACCTATCCAGGAGACCCAGGTACTCCGGGGATTCCTAGCCTTCCAGGAGAAGATCAGCTCACTTTTGACCAGATGAAGTCCCTCCCGAACCTGCCGACGACCTGCATCTCCCAAGCGGATGCAAAGCCCTTGTTGGAAAACATGAAGGGCTCAACGGTCCCGGACGGCTGGCAAGGGGGAATCCCCATTACCTATCATCTGGGGGACGCATCCACCGTACGTCTTCGGTTGCACTTGGAAATGGATTACAGCCTCAGGCTCATCGAAAACATCACCGCCACTCTCAATGGTCTTCGCTGCCCAGACGAAGTCATCTTGATCGGCAACCACCGTGATGCTTGGGTCCATGGTGCAAGCGACCCAGGCAGTGGAACCAGCGTACTTTTGGAAGCGGCACGGGTCCTTGCAGACGCCAAAGAAGCAGGGCAAGGACTTGACCGAACCGTCCGTTTCGCTTTTTGGGATGCAGAAGAGTTTGGCATCATTGGGTCAACAGAATACGGCGAACAATTCGCCAAAGAGCTCAGCAAAGAGTGCGTCGCCTACATCAACATAGACTCCGCAGTTTCAGGGCCGAATCTCCGTCTTGCCGGTGTACCCACCTTGGCAAGATTCGCCCAAGACGTCTTGAGCTCCATTGCCAATGAAGGGAAACCCGGTTCTCTTGTCGATCCCTTGTTGAATGAAAAAGGCCAGATGCGCTATGGCACTCTGGGGAGCGGCAGCGATTACACCGTGTTCTTGGAGCGTTTAGGCATCGACTGCATCGACATTGGCTCTGGAGGCGCTCACGGCGTCTACCATTCGAGCTACGATACCTATGTTTTCATGAAGCGCTTCGCTGACCCAGGCTTCAAACAGCACAAGGTCATGGCCGGCGTCCTAGCCACCATGGTGTCCCGCTTGGCGAACTCAGAGATCTTACCTTTTGACTTCAAACGGTTAGGGGCTGATCTTTTGCAAACCCAAAAACGCATGGAAGCGAGATACAAGAATCTCGACTTAAGCGAAATCGGCGAGTTGGCCAACCATGTCACCGACGTAGGGACGAAAATCAATCAAGCGATGGTAAAACTGGGCTCCATGAATCTCAACCTGGAAACCCGCCTACTCCTGAACCGTCGCATTTATCAGGCAAGCCGCAAGCTACTCCTCAAAAACGGTCTCGAGGAGCGCCCGTGGTACAAACACGCTCTTTGGGCGCCACATCCGGACAAAGGTTACGGAACAGAGGACTTACCCACCATCACTGATGCTCTCTTGGCGAATGACAAAAACAGAGCTCAAGATGGAGCCACTGAACTTGTGAACGTATTGCGAGCCTACCTCAATGAGATCGACGGTCTGCGGCAGCATTTGGAAAGGCTTACGGAGCAATAGGTAGAACGCAGTTGATGTCGTCGTTTCTCGGACTGTTGACATGTTTAGAAACGGGGACTGGTACAAGCTTGGTCCCCGCCCAAGGAGAAAAAAGAGGCTCCAGGAGCTGGCGAGATTCGACTCCCGGATCTAACCATAAGTCCCAATCCTCGGGCCCCAAAATGACAGGCATCCGGTCGTGAATCGGAGCCATCTCTGGGTTTGGCTCCGTGGTGAGAATGGTGCAACTCTCCACCACGTTTCCGTCGGGGTTCTTCCAGCGCTCGAATAGGCCCGCCATGGCAAGAGCACTGCCATCGCCGAAGCCAATGTGGAATGGAATTTTGTCATCAGCGACCTTGCGCCATTCATAGAAACCATCTGCGGGGATCAAGCAACGGCGGCGCTTGAACGCGGCGCGAAAAGATGGCTTCGAGGCCACAGTCTCACTACGGGCGTTGATCATCCGAGCCCCCATCTTCATGTCTTTGGCGAAGAACGGAATAAGTCCCCAGCGGAAGAACGCGAGTTCCCGAGGCTCATCGTCCATACCAGCCCGCAAAGCCACTACCGTTTGGGTGGGGGCAATGTTGTAACGGGGTTCTAACCCGGGTACGTCGTCCACATCAAAAAGATCGGCCAAGACATCACTGGGGCTTTGCAGGGTAAATCGTCCGCACATTTGTTGACCTCAAAGTTCTTTCTGCCCCGATCTATCGCTGCACAGCTTCGTCAAGATCGCAAACCAAGCAATGACAACAGCAAACAAGACGAGGATCCGCCAAGGCCAGGGGCCAAAGACATCAACGACCGTGGGATTCTCTGGAGTCCCTCTGCCAGTGAAACAATACGGTGTCTCCAAGACAATATTCATCGCTGTCACACACAAAACTAAAAAGACTGTCCACGCCACGGTGCGACGAAAGCCAGCCCAACTGGGGCGCAGACCGAAGCCGAAGTAATTAAGCAGACCTACGGCAACAATCTGCCAATGGGGGATCCAAAAGAACCAATAATCCAGAGTTTGGATGCCGTGGTGAAGCGTGGGTTGAATGAAAGCTTGGGTCGAAAGCCCAAGCCCCCAGTAGAAAACCATTTGGTGGGCCAAAGCATGACGTCTCTCTTGGACGATTAACGACCAGCAAGATGCCATCCAAGCGAAATCGCACAAATGAAGTGGAAGGGATGAGTCCAAATTCCAACGTTCAGGAATGAGTCTCATGGAAAGCGAAAAGACATTGGTGGCAAGAATTACTGCGGAAAACGCCAAACGAAACTCATAACGTCTCAGGCAAGGATTTTCCCTGCGTCCCCGGGAGATCAGAAGACTCCAGCCAACAAGAGACACCACCACCACAAGAAGATGATGCCAGCCAAAGGGTTCAAATTTCAATGTTTCCTCCCTCAAGCGAATAATTCACGGCCTCGCAGGCGCCACAGGCGGTGAAGCCAACACTCTGATAGCCCTGGCCCTATTGCGTTTCTGCAAAGAAGTCTCAAAAATCATTATTCCAGGCTTTCTTTGTTATGTGTTTTCTCACACAACGACCACGATGCCGTGAATTCGTCGGGCTAAGATGAGCTCATCCTGTGAAGGGAAAATCACACCGTCTGGTACAAGTTATCTTTTCGCAGCAATATGACCACGAGTCATCGCCCGGAAAAGGTTCTCTTCGGCAAAATGAAAGGCCAAAACCATGATGCAGATCCACCGACTGGAGGGATTCTACTGGGTCGCTAAGACGAAAGGCTATGCGGCGGCGGCCAGGGCCTATCCCTACCCCATCACCCAGCCCGCAGTTCATCAGCAAGTTAAGAAGCTTGAGACTGAATTGGGTCTCGCCCTATTCGAACGAATCAACAGTAAGTCTCTCAACCTGACCCCCGCTGGCAAGTCTCTCTACGAGTTCGCAGCTCCGTTCTTCGAAAAAATGCCCAGCGTCCTTCGCGCCATTCAAGCTGGAGAGGCCGCTGGCGAATTGATCATTCACGCCGAGACGCTCTTGGTGCGCCACCTTTTGCCCAATTGGGTCAAACGCGTCATGATCAAGAGGCCCCAGGCTCACTTAGAACTCAACGAGAAAAGAAAACCAGATGTCGACGATCTCATCAAGGGCGTAGCAGACGTTCTCATTTGTCACCTCCCTGAAATCCCAGATTCTGTTGCAGCAGTCTTGGTAGCTAAACTGAGGCCATTCCTGATCGTACCCCAAGATCATAAGAAAGCATCTACGGCCCGTTTCTCCGTCCGCGATTTCGCAGACGAAACCTTTGTCGCCTATCACCGCGACATGCTCCCGGAGTCTCTGCAAATGCAAGCCCTTCAATCCTTCGGTATCCAGCCTTCACGCATTCTTCGGGCTGGGTCAGCCGACAGTATTTTGGCTTTGGTCGAAGCTGGATTGGGCTATTCCTTGGTCCCTTCCCTCGAGGCTGACGGCCCAGAACAAAAAGGGGTCATCGCCAAACGCATCACGCGGCCTAAGGTTGAATTCCCAGTACATTTGGCCTGGAGAAAAGACATGCCAGAGAACGCCCTCTTTGAAGTGTTCTTGGAGATGGCGCCAGGAATCCGAAAACGTACTTAGTCTCTTGGGGATCGCCTACCGCTGAAGACAATCAGCGCTGACAAGAGAATCGGCAAGGTGTATTCGAAGAGCATGACCTGGGACTTCCAAGGACCCCGCGCCACCACAAAGCGAGCCAGAAGAACGGCGACCACACCAGCCACCATTGCTGAAAAGACCCGTTTGGAAGATGGTTCACGTCCCAAACAAATGGCCAAGAGAGGCGGGCCAAAGGCTGCTCCCGCGGCGCTGAAGGCAAAAAGAACACGGGTGAAAATGCTAGCATCGCCACCAAAGACAACTCCCAAGGCCAACAAGCTAATTCCTGCAATCACAAAACGAGAGTAGACCACAGCGTTGTTCTTTGCTTTGACCCAACCCAGGTCATGGACCACAGCAGAGGCAGCGACGAGAAGTTGGCTGTCAGCCGTGGACATGATGGCCGACAAAACCGCGGCAATCATGATACCCGCTAATACCGGATGGAGCAGTTCATTCGCAGCAGCGATGAGCACTGTTTCTCCGTCCTTCATTTCTTCAAACAAAACCCGGCCACACCAGCCGAGGAGAATCATGCCTGCGTAAATGACAAATGCCCAGATAAGAGCAATTCTTCTGGCCTGGCGTAGTGCTAACTCCCGTTCATCCAAGGCCATAAAACGATTCACCACATGAGGCTGCCCAGGATAAGCCATCCCCACGCCGAAGACACCAACGACAAAACCAAATCCTGACGCCCAGCCGCGCCCGCCGATGAGACGCCAAAAATCGGGATCATCTACAGCTTGCAATGCGGACAAAAGCTCACCTGGCCCAATCTTGAATAGAGCCACAAGAGGCAAGAGCAGAGCTGTGAAAGCCATCATCATGCCCTGCAAAGTATCTGTCAGACTGACGGCCCAGAAACCGCCGAGCAGGGTATAGAGCAAGACAATACTCGCCCCCAAGATCACGGCGGTGTTGAGGTCCATGCCAAAAGAATCGGCGAAGGCCTTTCCCGCCGCTTGAAACTGGCTCGCAACGTATATGGTGAAGAGAACGATGATCAGAATAGAGGCAAACACAGCCACCCAGCGAGATCCAGGCTTTTCCGGGTCTTGCACCAAGACGTCAGTCACCGTCAGAACACGTTTGCCTTTGACATGGTGACGAATCGCCGGGGCCACCACAAACCAATTCAAGAAGAAACCGCCAACACAGGAAGGAAAGAACCAGATTGCGGAGAGGCCATTGGCATAAGCAAAGCCGCTCAACCCCAAGAGTGTCCAAGCAGAAGAGGAACTGGCTGAGGCGCTCATGGCCGCCACCCAAGGCCCAAGCTTCCGTCCTCCAAGAAAGAAGTCCTCTTCGCTCGAGGACTTAGAATTCGCATAGAGCCCAATCCCAATGAGAATGAGTTTATAGGAGACAAGAGTTATGAGTACGGCTGTCGTTCTGTCCATGTCTTTATTCTGCGGAAATCTTCAGAAATGAACAGGGCTCGTCTGAGATAGCAGCACAAGTTTGACTCCGGCTTCGGCAGAGTGGAGCGGATTGGAAACACGCGTTTTTTCTCTCGGGCCACTCGTCCCTTTCGATTGCTTGGCGATGATTGACGACCATGGACAACTCTCCACATTCGAGATAAGAAGAACGACCAGCATTCTTTTTTTTGCCGCAACTACCGTAGGTGTTCTTGAGTTCTGCGTGAACGGGAGACGAAGCTTCAGCAAGTGATTCGAGAGAATGGTTCATGCATGGATGACTTCCTTAGCTGACAAGATTCGCTTACGCCAGTTGGCCAAGCGCACAGGATTCACCCCCATTACATATCCCACACATGTGCTGACGTTCGCCATGGTTGTGCGAATTGTCCCATGGTCACTCCAGCTCCGCCCACTGGTCCGAACCGATTTGAGGCTCAGAACTACCCGCCCCACTTTTTTCAATCGCCGAATCATGTCCACGTCCTCAAGAAGGGGAATCTGCGCGACTCCCCCAATATCAACGAGTGCTTGACGCCGTACGAAAATCCCTTGATCGCCGTAAGGTGATTCGAAAATCCGACAGCGGAGATTCGCTAAGTACTGAATCGCATGAAGCGCAGGGCTCTTGAGGTCGATCCCCAAGCGAAATGCCCCAGCCACCACAGATTTATCCGCGAACGTCCGGCCAATTTCGTCGACAAAATCTATGGGTGGGATTGTGTCCGCGTGCAAGAACAAAATGTAAGGTGTCTTGGCGACACCAGCACCAGTTGCCATCTGAGTTCCACGCCCCGGTTGGCTCTCGATGAAAGTAACCCCAGCGTCTCCTGCGATCTGACAAGTCCTGTCTTGGCTTCCACCATCAACCACGACAACTTCAGCAACTCCTGGAACTGCAAGGGAAGTCAGAACCCGTTGAAGGTAATTTTCCTCATTGAGAGTCGGAATAACGACGGTGATCATTTGCTTATTTCTCTGTTCATCCGAATACCTCTTGAGAGACGTCCTGAGCCCCGAATTTAGCAGCTGCCGCGAAATCCATTAAAGCAAGAATGGGGAACACGAGACGGAGGACTTGGCTTCCATCTAAGCAACAGAAGATCGCGGCAGACTGGGAACGGGACACATCTACCGCGACGTTATCATCAACAATACAGGCAAGCGTTGGAATAAAATTCCAAATCGAATGCACTTGCCCTACTTGCCGATTACTCCAAACTCCGACGGTTTGAATTGGGATTCAGTATCCAACAAGCCGTCCTCAATCATGAAGATTCGATCTACCAGATCCAGGGCCCTGTGGTCATGAGTCACAACGAGAACGGCCGCATTGCGTTCCCGTGCAGCAGTCTGAAAGAGCCCCATCACCTGTCGTCCACGAGATTTGTCGAGAGCTGCTGTGGGCTCATCTGCGAGAAGTAACGAAGGTTCATTGATGAGAGCGCGGGCAATGGCCACCCTTTGTTGCTGCCCCCCCGAGAGTTTATTGGGCGCATTGTCCGCTCTGTCCCAGATCTCCAAAGCAGCCATAATCTCCTTCGTCCGTTTTTTGGCTTCACGAGGAGAGATTTCGTCCAACTCCAAGACCAAACGGACATTCTCTTCGGCGCTAAGAAAAGGGATCAAGTTGGATCGCTGAAAAACAAACCCAAGTTCTTGGCGCCGAACGTCATTCACATCCTGGGCGACTTTCCCAGCTTCGATCACCTGAGAGTCACCAATCCAAAGATCACCCGTTGTAGGCTCGTTGATTAGGCCAAGAATCGTCAACAAGGTAGACTTCCCCGAGCCTGAAGGGCCAAGGAGGGCGACCACCTCCCCAGCATTCAGCTCAAAACTACAATCTTGAAGGGCTCGAACAAATGTATTGCCCTCGCCATAGTCCTTCGAAAGTCCCTGAGCTCGAATGGCAGGTTTTAGGGTGTTCATGATGCGAGAACCTCGTTGGGGTCGGCGGCAAGGGCTTTTCGCATACCAATGATGCTGGCAGCAACAGAGATGGCAAAGACAATGCCCAACAACGTCAAACGATGCTCATTGCCAACCACCACGCGCCTGGGAAAGAGATGAAAGGTTGCGTTTCCGATCAAGATCGCAATGGCATAGGCGATGCCACCCAACAAGAGAGCCTCCTGTAAGATCATCCCCAAAATCACCTGGGGCTTTGCTCCCAAAAGTTTCAAGAGGGCAATGGAGTGAATCTTGTCTACCGTCATGGTGTAGATGATCAGGGACATCAAAATTGCCGAAATGATCACGAGCAAACCACGAAACAATCCAATCTGTTTCTTCGTCTTTTCCACCACACCTCCGAGGATCAGCTCATCCTGCTGCTCCTGAGTGTAGACAGTGATATCACGCCATTCCTCCAGTTGACTACGCACATCTTCAGGATCAATTCCAGGCATAACATCAATCAGGACAGCAGCAATCGGCGGTGGCCCGAGGGCCGGACTGGAGACGTTTGCTTCCAAGGACCGACGCCTCAAGGCTTCATTGTTCTTCAAGGAGCTTTCATTAAACCTGCGCGTCCGACTCTCTCGATCGAGACGAATCGCTTCATTGGATTGGTCATACTGAATGGCCTGAGCATCAGAGCGCGTAAAAAATACAGCCGGATCTCCTCCTGAAGCAAGAAGACCTTCGGTGATCCCAACAACTTCATAAACATCTCGGCCCAAAGTCAGGCGAGCCCCTAGGGAGAGCCCCAAAGAGCGGTCAACAATACACTCGAAATGAGGTTGAGATAAAGCTCGGCCATCTACAATAGCGAGTCTCTCGCCACGGTCGTCTGGCCATGACAAACCCACAGCAGTAAAGCGAATGGGTTTCCCCGTGGGAAGTTCTCTTTGAATCGTATGCGACACATAAGAGCGCGCCGCCCGAACACCAGGTACAGCCCGAGCCCGATCTTCTAGATCTGGAGAGATACGAGACAACTCGGCGAACGGACCTCGGGTATTGCGCTGGACAACCCAGAGATCACACCCCAAGGAATCAGGAAGAGCCGTGGCATCTTGGAGAATCCCGTTGTAGATGCCAGTCATGGCCAACACGATGGTGAGCAATAACCCCAGACCAACAGCGGTCAAGGCAAACCGACTGAGATCATTTTGGACATCACGAATGGCCAGATTCACGGCTTCTGTCCTCCCGAATCTTGTTTCGGAAAGACCACACGTTGATTTCTGTTGAGGGGTTTATTGCTTTGGGCCAAAGGCGCTATCAACGTCACCTCTGAATCTAATCCTTCCAACACCTCAACCAGCTCCCGTCCGCGTATTCCCAACTTCAATCTGCGAAACTCCGCACGGCCATCGACCTCGATGAAGACGCCTTCTTCGCCGTCCTGATAGGTCAAGAAGCGGGCATCAACACGACGCACATCCTTCTTGACTTTGAGTTCAATCCAAAGATCAACACGCTGTCCAAAGACGAGGTTCTTGGGGGTGCTGTCAAAAACCACATCAACCAGAAGCTCCCGGGTTTCTCGGTCAACCTCCCGCCCAATGCGAGCAACTTTCCCCAATAAGATCTCTTCCGGTGCGCTGCGCAAGGCGATTCGAGCTTTCAGACCAACCCTAAGCCCATCGAGATAAGTTTCGTCAACCCAAACACTGGCCCAAATGGTCTCCGTTGAAGCAATCCGCAAGACGGGGGTTCCTGGAGAAACAATGCTCCCCACCTCACTCTCCCGACGAATCACCACCCCGTCTAAGGGGCAAATGGCGGTTGTTTTCTCGAGATCAGCTTTGGCTCGGTCAAGCTTGCGCGCCGCCGACAAGACCACTTGTTCCCCTTCCAGTAGTGCAGCCTCCGCACGAGAAAGTTCAGCGAGAGCCACTTTGACTCGTTCCTCTGCCACGTCAAGAAGTTCTAAAGTCGCCACACCTTTTTCGACTTGGGGTTTCGTTCGGTCCAGATTGTCTTGGGCACCTTGAAGGACCGCGCGCGCTCGCCCAATGTCAGTTCCCAAACGACGAACAGTCGCTTTCGTGTGAGCCACCTCTTGCTCAGCGAGAGCTACTTCTGCTTGGAATGTTGCAGCGTCCAAACGGGCTAGCTCCTGGCCTTTCACCACTGTGTCCCCTTGGTCAACAAGAAGCTCAGTGATCCGCCCGGTCAGCTCAAAGCCCAGCTCGATGGTCTTTCGACTTTCGATTGATCCAGTGCCCAATGCCTCCAATACGATGTCACCGGAAGACGATTGGCGAGACACCACTTCTCGGGGACGCCAAAAGACATTGTAGAGGATGAAGGCTGCTGCGCCGAGGATGATCACCCATGTGACAATTCGTTTCATTTGCCATCCCGATCCAT
>WFTN01000402.1 GCA_015485455.1 Planctomycetota bacterium
GGACATGGAGCAAAAGTCATTTTGCCGATGCCCAGGGGCACAGTGGTGATGCTGGCTTCAGTAGCTTCGCCCAAGAGTCCGAAGATGGCAAAGCCTGCGGGGTTGGCTGAATTCGGTGGCTGGATCATGCTGATGTTTGAGGATGTGCCCAAGGGGACCGTCACCGTGCGAAACACATCACCCGCCGAACCATTCACTTGCAGAACATCAAAGGGTCCACCCATAGTCTCGCCCACACGCCCTGCCGCAGAACTGTCATAAGAGATATGACCTGCTTCGTAGCAGCCCATGTCCACGACTCCGAATTGGACTCGGGGGGATCCAGCGATGTCTAGGGTCGTCGATAAGACCGGTGGCGGAGGTAGCAAGCCGACGACGGTCCCAGCGTTGATACCTGGTGAATTCGGCGCTAAGCGATAGTCGGCGTTGATTGGATCAACAAATATCGGCCGAGCAATTGCGGCAGAATTCGTTGGGGTCTCGACAATGGAAGAGGTGTAAACAACACCCGTTGGACCCGCCGTATATATGCTCTCAGCTACGGCCCCAGTTGATAGGGTATTGTCGATGAAGATGGAATTCTCAACTTGCAAAACGTCACTGGCTTGTCCGGTTGTTGTTCCGAATGTGAGCACGCCTAAAGGAGGGCCAGCAATGGCGTTGCTGCCCAGTTGGTTGCCAACGAATGAACAATTTCGAATCGATCGTGTCCCTACACCAAACCCAACAACAAGGCGACCTCCCACATTGTTGGCGAATAGGCAATTGTCTAGGACAGTTTGGAATGATCCCGAGAAGTGGAGTACAGAAGCTCCTGGCAGGGTTGTTTGGTTGCCGATGAACGAGCATTTTCTGACTGCGAAAGTTGCGGGGATTGTGCCGCTATTCCCTGAAAAGTAGATGCCAGCGATCCCCTGATTCACCGTGTTATTCTTGAAATGACAGCGAACAAAGCTTGCAGCGCAACTTGATAAATAAACCAAAGCAGCAGCCGTCGTGGTACTGTGATTTTCAACGATACAATCTACGAAGACCAATTCAGTTGCCCCTGATCGGCCATAAATCGCGAGCGCTGACGTATTGGGAAGTGTGATCGAATTGCCATGGATACGACAATTCTCGAATCTGACGTTGCCCCCATATCGGACATAGACTCCTGCGGCGAATCCGGCCGAGTTCTGGTGTATCTCACAGTTTCTGAATAGGGGGCTAATGTAGGGGGCGATAGCCCCTAAGTTGCTTTCGATGAAGATTCCTCCGCCAGCTCGGGTTGGTGTTGCACCAGAGAAGGTGCTTTCACCAATACCATTCGTCATTGAGAAACCGTCGATAACCATGGCGTTGGTGACCGGCGCTTGGGTAAATGAGATGCAAGCGCCAGCCTGATTGGCATCGATAATACTCAGCCCGGCTCCCGCACCTTGCAAGGTGAAGTCCTTGGCAGGAAAGACAAGTGATTCTATGTAAGTCCCGGCCGCCACCAAAACAGTGTCGCCGGAAGCAGCTCCATTGATAGCGGACTGAATCGTTGGGTAATTTATGCTTGGGACGTTAAGGGTCGACTGTGCCCGTGCGCCGAGGCAAAGGGCGAGCAACGCAACAAGACTGATGAGATGTCGTTCCATGTGAAAAGTCCTGTCTATCGTGAGATCATCCAGAGTATATTTGTGTAGAATGGTTCGCCGATGTCGAATTCATCGCGGTCTGTCACCGAGTTTCCGAAGTCCATGAGGGTGTCCGTGGGTAAACTGCCCCCATTGTTAAATAGTGTTGGCCGATTTGCTGTGCCGCGGAAAAGGGTGTTTATTCCGTAGACCACATGAAGTGATTCGGTACCAAATGGTGGAATAGCAAGTGGGTCACACTTGTCTAGATAGCTGACAAGTCCGAGTATCGGGAAAGGGGTGACATCCCTGACATCGAATCGAGCGGCAGAGCTCCAGGTGCCGATTTGCATTTCAAAGAAGCCGGTCGGGATTTCCGGAACGAAAGCGGCTGAACTCCACTGTCGAACAGGAGAAGGTCCAGTGCAAGTTGCGACTCCAGCGGTGCCAGTGATTTTTTGGTGAAAGTACTGGGGGTTTGTACCTGACCCGCAGCCACAATTGATGAACTGGTTCGTATTCGTGGCGTCAATTGTGCTTTCGGACAAGCATTGCGGGCCGGATCGGCCGCCAATGAATGTGCGAGAGACCGTGCTCCTAACCGCATCAATGCTACTGCCAGCGAAGTCAAGAGCCGTCGAGCTTACTACACTTGTAGTTCCAAAAGTGAAATTGTTTGGGGCAACTAAGTGGTACGATTCACCCTGATGCCGAGCGCCAACTCCGAAAGGAATTTTTCTTCCGTTCTGTGGAATGTCCATATGGCTTTGGCAACCATCATAGTGAGTTAAGACCAAGCTTGCCCTAAAATCAGGAGTAGATGGGGGATCCATTCCCGGGGCATGGACGGAATAGCAGCTCAGATCTAAATATCCCCACATCATGGCTTTACCGAAAGTGGACGTGCATTTCGGAACTTGAGTTTGCGAGGCACCGCCACTGAACGTGGCATCGCCAGAAATAAGGAATCGGTAGTACTGCCTTGAAAAACCTGATTCGTCTGTGGCGAACCAGGTGCGCATGTACTTGCCCATGAGCCAATCCAAGCGACTTGGGGAGGTAAAGTTGTTGCCGATCGTGAATCCAAACGTTCCCGATGTGTTTGATCCGGTGATTCTAAAAAGGACATCGTCGCAGGCAATAAGGCCAAATGTAACACCAGGTACGGTTGGTATTGTGGTTGTCATTTGGATGTTGATTGTCACTTGTGTGTCATTAGCGAGACCACAATTGGTAATGTGCGCCCATTGCGCGGGAATGTCGATACCATTAGGTCCCAGCAAGGGTATCTGAAACGCTGGGCTGGGTGCAGGCATGCAACAACTGTTCGTGCCAAAGAAATCATCACCAAATGGTGGACAAAAGCCTTGAGCGTGTCCAACCATGCTCATTGTGGCCAGAAAGACAGCACATAGTCCAATAGTTTTCATTTTCTTCACTCTCCAAGTTAGAGCGGTGAACTCCCTTGGGTGACGAGACCCCATAAACCTATGCTGAGTCAGGCTCAACGTGGCTATA
>WFTN01000403.1 GCA_015485455.1 Planctomycetota bacterium
CATGAAGTCGCGGGTTGAAGACCAGGTCCAGCGCAGTCGCCATTACGCGATCTTGGATGAGGTTGATAATATCCTCATCGATGAAGCGCGGACTCCTCTGATTATCTCTGGCCCTGGGGAAGGAGACACCCGCAAGTATTTCGACGCGGATCGCATCGCTAGGAAGCTGGAGATCGGCCGGGACTTTGAGATCAAGGAGAAGGAATCTCAAGCTCTGCTCACAGAAGAGGGCATCGTCAATGCCCAAAAGTTGGCTCACGTCGACGATTTCTATACGGGCTCCAATATGCAGTGGCCCCATTTGTTGGAGCAGGCATTACGAGCCCATCATCTCTTCTTCCGTGACAAAGACTACATGGTTGGCCAGGGTGATGAGGGTAAGACGGAAGTCATTATTATCGACGAATTCACCGGTCGCGCCATGGCTGGTCGCCGCTGGAGTGATGGCCTTCATCAAGCCATCGAAGCGAAAGAAAGTATTTCCATCAAGGCAGAGTCCCAAACTCTGGCTTCGATTACCTTCCAAAACTTCTTTAAGCTTTACGATAAGCTGGCGGGTATGACCGGTACGGCTTTGACAGAAGCCGGGGAATTCCTCAAGATTTACAATCTGAATGTTGTTGCCATTCCCACCAATCGGCCTATTGCTCGTCAGGACTTAGACGACAAGATCTACGCCGATCAAAAAGACAAGTACCGGGCCGTCGTTGAGGAAATCAAAGAAATTCACGCCACCGGGCGGCCAATCCTGGTGGGTACCACTTCGATCGAGATATCCGAGAAAGTGTCCGCCATTTTGGACCGCAATGGCATCCAGCACAACGTCTTGAACGCCAAGCATCATGAGCGCGAAGCTGAGATCATTTCGAATGCTGGGCAAAAGAACGCTGTCACCATCGCCACGAACATGGCTGGTCGTGGTACGGACATCAAGCTCGGCCCAGGTATTGCCAAGGCTGGTGGACTTCATGTCTTAGGTACTGAGCGTCATGAATCCCGTCGTATCGATAATCAGCTCCGCGGTCGTGGTGGTCGCCAAGGAGATCCTGGGTCTACGCGTTTCTTCTTAGCGTTGGACGATGATCTCATGAGGCGCTTTGCTTCTGACAATGTCGCCAACCTTTTGAAGAAACTCGGTCTAAAAGATGGACAGGCGATCGAACACAAGTGGATCAACAAGTCTATTGCGAATGCGCAGAAGAAGGTTGAGAACCGCAACTTCGAAATTCGTAAGAGCCTGCTTGAGTATGACAATGTCATGAATGAGCAGCGGAAGATCATCTATGATCGTCGCCGCCAAATCCTCGAAGGACGTGAGCTTCGGGGCTTGATTGACAATATGTTTGATGAAGTGGTGGATGCCGCTGTTGGTCTCTATGTCGACACAGAGCTGCCTGCTTCTGAGTGGGAATGGGATGCTTTGGAGCTGTGGTACAACAAGAAAACTGGTGACAGTTTCAAGTTGGATCGATCTCTCAAGGATCATGATGACATCGCAGACGCCCTTAAGACTCAACTCAGCAAGGACTACGACAAGTGCTATGAGCGCAGTGGCGAAGAGCGGATGGCGGTTCTTGAACGCTACCTTCTCCTCAATGCCTTTGATGTTAAATGGAAAGAGCATCTCTCTGCTATGGACGCTCTCAAGTCCGGTATTGGACTTCGGAGCTTTGCCCAAATCGATCCCAAGATGGAATATCGTCGGGAAGCCTTAGAGACCTTCCAAGAGATGATTGCCGCCATCTACGAAGAAGTCACTGACTTCATCTTGCGGGTAGAGATCCGCGAGGAAGAAACAGCATCAGCGAAGAACGTTTGGAGTCAACAAGAGGCGAGTAAAGAGCAATTCGGCGAGTACGACAGCAACCGTCAGCAGCAAGATGCGGCGGTGAGCCGTGATCAGAATGCAAAACCCGCCAAGCCATTTGTCCGTCAGGACGAAAAAGTGGGGCGCAATGATGCTTGTCCTTGTGGAAGTGGCAAGAAGTACAAGAAGTGTCACGGTTCAGGAGCCTAATTTTCGTTTCTGACTTGTTGTGAGGGATAGGTTTGGTCGTGACCATCATTTTTGATTTGGTCTATGCCCTTGCGGCAATCTTGATCGGGCCCTTCTATTTGATTTGGCGGTGCTTCAAAGGCAAGGCCATGGCCCCCATGGCCGAGCGCTTGTTTCGCTTTCCGGTCCCGAAATCGAAGAAACCCGTGGTTTGGATTCATGGGGTCTCCGTTGGGGAGATCCTGGCGGCCAGAGGCATCGTGGAAGGGCTTCGGGGGAGGCAGCCTTCGGTCGAAGTGGTGATCTCAGCTACCACCCCCACGGGTCTTGCCATCGCGAAGAGAGAATACCCGGAACTTCTTTGTCTCTATTGCCCTTTGGACTTTTCTTCTTCTGTGGGGCGGGCCCTTAGCCAAATCCAACCCAAATTGTTTGTCCTCATGGAGCTGGAGCTGTGGCCCAATTTGCTTCTTGGATTGGCTCAGAGAAAGGTCCCAATTGTCCTAGCTAATGGCAGGCTCTCAGCTCGGTCGGCCCGGGGTTATGGTCGGCTCCAGAAGTTCCATGGGCGGCTCTTCACTCCCATCAGCAAGTTCTTGATGCAAGGAGAGGAACATCGGGACCGTCTGCTGCAATTGTCTGTGCCCGATGACCGGATTGAGGTTTTGGGCAACCTCAAAGTTGATAACCTGATGGTGGACCCTCGCGTCAGTGAAATTTTGAGTGACGAACTTGGTTTCCGAGAGGAAATGATCTTTGTTGCTGGCAGTACTCACTGCGGTGAGGATGAATCCGTATTTCGTGCTTACTTAACTGCTCGCAATAACTTAGGATCACTGCGATTGATCTTGGCCCCCAGGCACTTAGAGCGTCTGGATAGGATCGAGTCTTTGGCTGCTTCACTGGGGCTAAAGACAGTGCGGAGAAAAAGTGGCCAAGTTGCCGATGACAGATCTAATAGCGTTGTTCTGGTGGACACACTTGGTGAATTACCCATTTTTTTTGGGTTAGCCGATGTTGTTTTTCTGGGTGGCAGTCTGGCGAAAGTTGGTGGCCACAACGTTTTGGAACCCGCCGCTTGTGGGGTGTTTCAAATCCTTGGTCCTCACACATGGACGGTCCAAGGGTTGGTAGATGAACTCAAGGCTGTTGATGCGGTGGCCATCGTAAATGACGAGGCCACCTTGTCGCAGGAACTGAGTGCGATATTAAGTAATAAGTCACGGCGCGAGGCAGCTCATTTGAGTGCCAAGCAAGTTGTGGCGCGCCACCGAGGCGCACTTGACCAAACAATGCGAGTCTTGGAGGAGTTTCTTCCAAGCCACAGTGACAGTGATTAGTCAAAACCAGGAGTCTTGAATGAGTGAACGCAGAGTCTTCACCTCTGAGTCGGTTTCGATGGGCCACCCCGATAAGGTGGCTGACCAGGTTTCTGATGCTATCTTGGATGCCATGCTTGAGCAGGATCCCAAGAGCCGCGTCGCCTGCGAAACTATGGTGACCACAGGATACGTTCAGATTGCTGGAGAAGTCACCAGCAGCGCAACAGTCGATATCCCAACCTTGATTCGCAAGGTCATTAGCGACATTGGCTATACATCTTCTGATATCGGTTTCGATGCGGAAAGCTGCGCCATTAATATTGCTCTCGACAAGCAATCACCGGACATCGCCCAAGGTGTGGACGATGACGACGGTTTGCATAAAGAGCAGGGTGCTGGTGATCAAGGAATCATGTTTGGTTACGCCTGCCGGGAAACCGAAGAATTGATGCCCATGCCTATCATGCTGTCACATCAGTTGATGGCTTATTTGGCCGAGTGCCGCCAGACTGGTGCTGTTGATTGGCTTCGCCCCGATTCCAAGTCTCAGGTGACTGTTGAATACGATGGTGAGACCCCTGTGCGGGTTGATACAGTCTTGATCTCGACTCAACACAATGAGGACGTTTCCCACGAAGAGATTGTCCGCTACATTGTTGAAGACGTCATCAAGAAGGTCATTCCAGCCGAGCTTCTTGACGACAAGACCGTCTATCACGTTAACCCAACCGGACGATTTGTCATTGGGGGTCCCATGGGAGATTGCGGTCTTACCGGCCGTAAGATCATTGTGGACACCTATGGCGGCATGGGGCGCCATGGTGGGGGAGCCTTCTCTGGCAAAGATCCTACCAAGGTTGATCGTTCTGCTGCTTACGCTGCTCGCTGGGTTGCCAAGAACATTGTTGCCGCCGGTTTGGCTGATCGTTGTGAGTTGCAATTGAGTTATGCCATTGGTGTGGCTCAGCCTTTGTCGATCCGGGTGATGACCCAGGGCACCAACAAGATTGAGGAGTCTCGCATTGAAGAATTGGTGCGGGAGGTCTTCGACCTGCGTCCGGCTGCCATTGTCGATGACTTAGATCTTCTCAAGCCACGCTATCTTCAAACGGCTGCCCACGGTCATTTCGGGCGCAAGGAAGAGGCTTTCACTTGGGAAAGAACCGATCGGGCCGACGCCCTGCGGAAAGCCGCTGGCCTTTAGTCGCCCTGAATCAACAGAAGAACCCTGGTAACCAAGTTGCCGGGGTTCTTTTCTGTCTTGACAGGGTGAATTTATCGTGTGAGTCCTAACTTATTCTACAGCCTATCCTTATGAATTTTGCCGAATGTCTGCAGGATGGCCCATTCTTTGCAATAATAGGGGGCGGCTCAGTCCAGCAAGAAATCGTCCAAGAATCGAGCGACCCAATTATGAATTCTCCCCGACCTTCTCAGCATGGCTTCACTTTAGTCGAGCTGCTCGTTGTGATTTCCATCATCCTACTCTTGGCGACCTTTGGTGTGACCAAGTTCATCGAAGGAAAGCGTGATGCTGAGATGGTGACATCGCAGGATCACTTGGGGCAGATCCTTTACCACTTGAAGCGATTTGAAACGAAGAAGAGAAGTCTTCCTATCAAGCGCAAAGATGGCTCCTATTTCACCGGCTCCGAGTTTGTTTTGGCTATTTGGGATGATGCCATTCTGGACAAGACGGCGAACAACGCGAAGATCTTCTTCTGCCCCTCTTTGGCCCAACCACCGTTGACTGAGGATAACTTGGAAGACATGGTGACGGCGGAGAGCATTCACTATGCCGGGCGTACTCAGGAGAACAAAGATTTCCGCATTGGGCGAAGCACCCAGGGTAAGCCTTCTAAGACAATTGTGGCTTGCAATAAGCCTTTGTTTGAAGGCCAAATCCCTCATGCGGGCCGAGCCTTGGCAGTCATCTACCTGGACGGCAGTAGTGGTGAAATTTCACGGGAAGACTTTGGCCCTGACTGGGGCGATGATGAACCCCTTGCTATTGGCGAAGAGTCCCCAGTGGAAGCACTCCAAGGCCTCAGCGGAGCAGGTGACGACTACTAGACTATCGCCACAGTGTAGAATGCGGCCACCGTTGATTTGAATCAGCTTGTACGGGGTTCATGGATTCCTGCACTTCCTGAGGTAAGGAGTGGCAACCATGCAATGTCATGGGGGTTGAAACAGCTGTTCCGAATCCGGACGCCGCTGACGAGAGGCCTCCACAATAGGAAGGGCAGTCGCCCTTCTTGACTTCGAGGAGAATCCTGAACTTAAGAAGCGGTGAGTTTGGCCAGCACAATTTGGGAAGAATGTTGCTTGCAAGGCCGGGCGTAAATTCCTGAGATTCTCCCTCTTGGCGGTTCCTTGATTTGATCGGGTGAGTGGGGCGGGGCTTCGACAAAACTCTCCAGGTTTTCTCCCTATTCCAAGGCAATGTCGTGCTGCATCGAGAGAGCAATCGTTTTCGTTTGGGCGTTTCCTCCAGGTAACGAAGAGGGGGCACTGCCTTTCTGGATTGATCTGGGGGGGCTCAGCGAAATGCTCCAAACCCCCTTTGCTGGGATATTTATCGCTATTTCGTCGTTTTTGTCGGCTTGGCACAATGGTTGCGACTTGTGGGGCCATGACAAACAAACGTGCCGTGTCTTTGACGCGATTGAGAGGGGGACGGTTTCCTTGCCCGTCCGGCTGGTTGTCGCTGGCGTAGCGAGACCGAGACGATAGCAGGGGCCCATGAGTATGGGGCTTGAACCGATGTCCATCGGTGCCGGAATATCACCCAGCACGCCCGGACTCAAAGCAGGCGTTTCGTATTCCACTTGTGGAATTCCGATCTTCTTGGGGTGTCGGTGCACAAGAAATCCCCAAGTGCCCAATCGAAGGGCCGTTGTCTCCTTGGAAACAGCGGCCCTTTTCTTGCGTCATCATGGAATGAAAGAAAGTCTCATTTGCGCTTCATGGTGAATTTCTTTCCTTCTGATTCGAAGAGGAGCTTGTCGCCATTGATGGTCGCGACGGCGAGTTTCTCTTTGCCGTCCACAGTGGTCTTGAGAGTGAGTTTGTCGCCGTCTGATTCTGTGACCTCGAAGTCGCTGCTTTTCTCTTTTGAGTCTCCCATGAGCTTCATCTTGCTTATGACCTTATTGCCGGAGAAAGTGATCTCCATGTCCATCGACTCAAGCACATTGAGCATGCCCTTCTTGCTGATCTCATTGGCGTCTTTGTATTCAGATGTCTCTTTGAAAGAGTCTATGTCTAGGACCCAAGTGCCTTGCAATTGGTCTTCTTTCGAGTCTGAGCAAGCGGCCGGAACCAGTAAGATTGCCAGAAACGCGATAACGTAGGTGATTTTCATAATACTTGTCCTTCGGTTTTAGTGTTTCAGTATTCCAAGATAGGCTTGCCAAGGCCCGACGGCGTCTTTGAGCTGCCTGCTCATGACACGAGCGATTTGGGCGATGTGCCCTAAGTCGTGTACGACCCAGGTATTCAGCAGTTCACTGAGGGTAACCATACCAAACTCGGGGTGCTTCCCTGTGAGTGACAGTTGGGAGGGGGTTAAGTCGAGACTTCGGACCCGTTCTAAGTTGGCACCGCGGAGTGTGGCAAAGTTGCTTAAGAGCTTGGCTATTGAGGTGTTCTTGGGGAAGTTGAAACGGTCAAAGGGTGTGAACGTAACTTGTTCACCTTGCTGCAAGATGATCTCCAAGCGGGGAATCCAGTCAGTCTTTTCGCCATGAATGAGATGGGCCACGACATCAAGGGGGTTGAAAGTCCCTTCTCCTTCGTTTGACTCAAGCATCCGCTGAGGCGTGTCTGCCAAGAGGGCTTGAAGAATATGGGGTGTTCTCGAAAGCGTCCCCAGGATTTCTGAGATGGTCAAATTCATGACGGGGATTCCATCTGGGCCAAGGGGTGGAGCTATGGGATCAGATAGAAATCTAAAGGAGAGCGGAAGAGATTGCAAGCGTTGCCTTGGCTCAAGAGATAGGCTGTTCACCGTGGCAAAAGTGCCCCAAGAATCATCTCTGCTGAGGGGACAATGATGTAGGTGAGCAGTTAGAATGACGGAGGAATCTGAGACATTGGGGAGAG
>WFTN01000404.1 GCA_015485455.1 Planctomycetota bacterium
AACAGCGCTTTTGACCGTGCTCTGCACACTCCATCCGATGGCGTCGTTGACGTCGCGGGTTTGCTGGAGTTCTTCCTGCGCGATGCACGCAGCCGTGGCACAAAGCTGGAGTTGTCTACCACCGTCATGGATGTGGTCCGTGAGAATGGACGGGTCAGTGGTATACAAACCAACGCCGGCTTCGAACCATTCGATGTCGTCGTGAATGCCACAGGTCCTTGGGTCAGTCGACTGGCTGCCATGGCCGGAAGCCAATCTATTATCTGGCGCCCGATGCGCCGTCATTTATTCTTCACCGGCAAACTCGACTGGGTCGACCCCTCGATGCCCTTTGTCTGGGACATCGAAAACGACTGGTATGTTCGCCCAGAGTCCGGGGGGCTGCTCCTTTGCGCTGGGGACGAAGAACAAGTCGAACCTGGATCACCAGATATCGACCCATCAGTCACACAATTGTTGATCAAGAAGTTTGAGACCTTCATCCCAGACCTCAGTGACCTCCCCATTGCCAAGATGTGGAGTGGTATCAGGACCTTCGCACCAGACCGTAACTTTGTCATCGGCTGGGATTCGGAAGTAGAAGGATTCTTTTGGGTTGGTGGATTAGGAGGCCACGGCGTCACTTGCTCCTGGGCCGTTGGCGCTTGCGCTGCCCGCCTGTTGCAAGACAAAGCCCACTTCGATGACCGCAATTTTGCTCCCAGCCGCTTTGCTTCCCCTGCCGATTAAGTCGGTTCACAAGCATTCAGCTTAGATCAAACAAATCGGCCCCGATTTCGTTTCTTAATTGGACAAGAAGCAAATAAGTTGGCGGAGCGAGGCTATACCCGATCCACCCGAAATGTTCAGATTCCCCTCTTGGACATTTCAAAGAAGTCTCAATCCGTTGACAAAAACGGGCGGTGAAAGCCGCCCGTTTCTTTTTGTCGAAAATAGTTGAGTCTTGGAAAGCGCTCGTAGAAAGTCTCTACTTGATGTGGCCAGCTTCCATCAAACGATAGAGAACGCGGTAGACCAAGTGGTCCTGGTCCAACTGTTCGGCGATGATGGACCCCACAGTCTGTTTTGATCCGAGAAGGCCCCAGATTTCTCTCACCATGGCTTGAGTTGCTGGTTCATCCCAGGCAATGGGCGGATCAGCTCGCTTGAGGACATAAGAAAGATCCCCCAAGGGTCCAGACCGAATGCGCTCAAGCTCATCGGCAATGCGCGCGCAATCCATGAGCAAACCAGCGCCAGAAAGTGCCGCCATGCCACTTTTGCGCTCGGTACCCACGGCATTCTCGCTACTCTCAACAAAGTTGAATCGATTTTCGGAATTGTCAGCCAAGAAAAGCTGGTGAAACGCATCCCGATCAAGGAGTTTGCCAGCCCGACAAGACAACACGCGGCCATCTCCCACAACAATCTCACCCAAAGCTTCTCCAGCTCCGTTGGTAATCTGGAGGATTCCTTCACAAGCGTCTGTCGAAAATAGGCTTTGCAAAACGGTCGAAAGATCGAAATGAGCCAAGCTTCCCTCCAAATGCCGTTTCTTTGCGCGGCTCATGTCACCCTTTTGGACCGCCCCGATCAGACGCCGCGCCAATGAGCGGGCCAAGGAGGCTGACAACAAAGGGAGAGAATCTAAGGCCCGGTCGAAATTCTCGGCGCTGATAACAAACACCTCGCCACCTTCGGGGAACCTTGCTGACGATCGGTGGAGCCCGCCCGTCATCACCCCCAACATGCCTAGAACTTCTCCAACACCCAAGAGTGCGGCACAGCCACTGTCGCCCGCCCCATCCCGGCGAATTTCCAGGATACCTTCGCGAATAGCCACGACTTGGTCACAAACACTCCCATGGCGAAACACCCATTCCCCGGGAGCGAAGACGCGCAATTCGCCATGGGCGATGAATTTGGCCAGTTCCGTATTAGGAAGGCCACCGAAAAGATCATTGGCTTTGAGGAAACGGCAGGCGTTTTCATCATCGGAAGACAAAACACCCTCGCCCACATCAGAAGTTGGCGTCAAAGCTGTTAGTATCTTGTGCAAATCGCTCCACCGTTCAGCATCTCGATCAGTGAAATGATCGAATCGCTCAACCAAGCGGTTCAGTTGATACTCTAAATCCGTTTTGTTTGGTGTCTTAACAGCCAATATTCTCACCCAGTTAAACCTGATTTCTTTTCGGTATTTTACGAGTAAGAGAACAGAAAAAGTGTGATTGCATTAAGTTGCAACGTCCGCGAATAAAGGAATGCCATGAGCTATTACAAACCCGAAGATTTGGGACGCTTTGCTGAAGTCGGCAAATTCGCCCCAGACTCCATGAAAAGTTTCTTCGCCTACTACAACGAAGTGACCTCCCTAGAAGGAGCACTCAGCAAGCGGGAGAAATCACTCATCGCTTTGGCAATTGCCCATAGCGAAAAGTGCCCCTATTGCATCGACGCTTACACTGAGCAATGCCTGGAATCTGGCGCCGACCCAGAGCAAATGACGGAAGCCATTCACGTCGCTGCCGCCATGAAAGCAGGAATCACTTTGATCCACGGTGTCCAAATGCACAATGCTCTGGAGAAGAAGGGAATCTAACCCGGATGCAAGACCCCACGATGAATGCACCTCAATACGGCTTCCAGGAAATGGCCACTTCCTTGGGGTTAGACCTCAAACCTAAGAGCGTTGAAACACTGCAAGTCAATGTCACGAAACTATGCAACCAAGCATGCAAGCATTGCCACGTTGACTCTTCTCCCCAAAGGACAGAACACCTAAGCCAAAAAAGTGCAAAGAGAATCATTCAGATTCTCAAGGACAATGCTGAAATCAAGACCCTCGACCTCACTGGTGGTGCTCCCGAGCTCAACGATCATTTCGAATACTTAGTTCAAGAAGCCCGCGCTTTGGATCGTGCGGTCATGGTTCGTCATAACCTCACGGTCATTTTTGATGGTAATCCTCAAACCGGCACCTCCATGAGCCATCTGCCGAAATTCTTCGCTACTCACGGGGTCATCGTCGTTTCTTCATTGCCCTACTATCAAGAATATTTCACCGACCGCCAAAGAGGTCGTGGTGTTTTCGAAAAGAGCATTGATGGTCTCAAACTGCTAAACGCCGAAGGCTTTGGGCAAGAAGGATCTGGACTCACACTCAACTTGGTCTATAACCCAGCAGGTGCCTTTTTGCCCGCACCTCAAAGAGAGCTTGAGAGGGATTTCAAACGGGAACTCCAGCAGAAGTTCGGCATCCGTTTCAATAGTCTTTACGCCATCACCAACATGCCCATCCACCGTTTCCGTGAAGATTTGGCCAGGCGCGAATCATTGGCACCTTATATGGAGAAACTGGTGGGTGCATTCAATCCAGACACCTGCGAATCCATCATGTGCCGCAACATGCTGAGCGTCGCCTATGATGGCACTATCTACGATTGCGATTTCAATCAGATGTTGGGGATGAATGTGAATCGCAGTGACCGGAAACCTCTTACCATTTTCGATTTCGAACCAAGAGACTTCTTAAAACGGACCATCCAATTCGATGATCACTGCTTTGGCTGCACCGCAGGTTCAGGATCTAGTTGTGGTGGTGAAGTGACTTAGACGGCCTCTTCCCAGCTCCCCTACTTCAACTTCATCCATTCGAAATAGCCAATCATCATTTCATCAATTGTCTGGAGGCCAAAGTAAACGTCTTGATCCGGGTCTGGATTTGCTGGATTATTCTCTGAGTTATCAAACCATCCCGTAGCTCGGACCTTGGTACCAGCAGGGACGTCAAAAGGATCCCGCAAACGATAAGACTGTTGCCAGTTAAAGTTGAAACTGGGGACCCATAAGACACGTTGCTCCCGTCCGTCAGGATAAATCAAGTCAAAGGCGAATTTCGAACCGCGGGCATGCATGTGGGGGGTATAGCCAAATATTTTTGCCTTGGTGGGCAAGACGAACTCAGCAGTGACCTTGTGATTCGCCACATGAGGCTTCAAATGAATTTTGTCGGTAGAAGCAGCGCTACAGAGAATGCTGTTCTTAGGCGCATCTTTGCGAAACTTGAACCCGATGCTGGGTCGATCCCAGACTTCCTTGCCAATGGCATTGTAGTGCACCTGAAAGAGCAATTTTTGCCCTTTCTTGAGAAGCTTTCCTCGATCCGCAGGATAAGAAATGGGCTCGACTCCAGGGGAGAAAATGGCGAAATAGCCTTGGAGCGCCAAATGCCCCAAGAACTTCGGGTTTACTTTTTCATGCTCTTTCTTGTAGTAGAACACCAAGATGTGGTGAATCGCTTGAGGAACTTCCGCTCGCAGTTCCATGCTCTCGATCCACTTATCTTCCTCAAAGTTCGTCTCCACAACGACGTAACGGTAGGGAATCAAGCCCTCCGCAGGCACCCGCAATTTCTTCGGAACTTTGATAACGGCGTCGGGGGTTCCGATCTTCCATCCTTGAGTCCAGGGAATTGAAGCGGGAGCGTTCTTTGGATCGCCCTCAGGACAATCCGCCGCAATCCAATCTAAGACTTGTTTCTTCTCTGACTCCGGCATCCTTAAATCGTCTATCCACGGCCCACCATGCTCATCAGAGGCATACCATGGAGGCATGAGGTTCTTGCGCAATACATATTTGATCATGCCCTTGCGCCCTTTGACGTCCTTATAAGAAACCAATCCAAAAGGAGCATTCTCTCCCTTTCGATGGCAACGTTGACAGCGCTTCTGCATGATGCGACTGACATCGTCGTAAAATGTCACTTCATTTTTTGGATTCTCATTGCCGGAAAGCTCTAAGACACATCCGGGAGCGCTGGTGCTTGGGACCTTCACCGGGCGATTCATTTTGACGAGCTTAACAGCCTCCTCCAAGTATCTCCGACGAGGTGTATCTAAGACGTAACCAATGCCATGGCGATCATCGATGGCCCCTCGATAAACAAGTTTGCGTTTCTTATCGAATAGAAATACCTCAGCGGTGCTCGTGGCTTTCAAAGCCTTAGCAATTCTCTGCTCACTGTCATCGACGTAGAAACTTTTGAAATCATAGTTTTCGACTTCGCTCTTCATGGCCTCCACGTCGTCATGCCCCATGGGATTGACAAACAACATCTTGACACCAAGGTCACTTTCGTAACGCTTAAGAAGGGGGCCATAACGCTTACAAATCGGGCATGTCACATCTCGAATTGCGATCAGCAAGGGTTGATCCGGGGCATATTCCGACCACATCATACTCCGGCCATCGATACTCTTAAGCAAAGTGTCGGGGAAGTACTTGCCGAGGAAATGGAGCTCTCCTTCCTTGATGGTCGGTGCCACTTGCTCTGGCATTGGATTATTATCTGGACTTGTCTCCCCCATTTTCTTATCGCTGTCGCCGCAGGCAGACAGAAGACCAAGGGTCAAGAAGATTACAAGGACAGTCAGGCTAAGTCGCATAGCAAGCTCCCAAAGGGGCAGAATTCGAGATTGAGCTACAATTCGCTGGACGCATCTTTTTAACATGAATCCCAGCCTCACAAGCAGGCCGATTTCCTTATCGGCCTTGAAGGTGTAGATTCTTGCCGATGGAAAATTCATCGTTTTCCCAGGCTGTTTTACCGGGAAGACAGACGAAAAGGACGAAATGGTCAAACCCAAGTTGACAAATTTACTCGTTCTGGGCGGTGGCGAAATCGCAACCCGAGGCTTCAGCTTCTTGGCGTTCTCCTATTTGGGGCACAATTTGGCCCCTGAGGACATGGGGCTCTATGGTTCGGCCTTGGCGGTCTTGATGTTTGGCATGCTGAGCATTGACCAAGGCCTGGGCATTCATGGCAGTCGAGGAATCGCACGAAACCCAGCAGACACCAATTCCCTTGTGCGACGAATCGTCTCAGTCCAAGTTTGGCTTTCAACTGGGGTCTACGGTTTGATTTGGCTTTCCACTGCCATTTTGCCCTTGGATCCGACCTTGGTCATCTTGCTGCGTGGGCTTGGCTTGGCCCTTTTCGGGGCTCCTTTTTTGCTCAATTGGGTGTTTCAGGGACACAATGAGATGTTCTGGTACGCCATCCCCATGGCAACTCGCCAGCTGGTCTTCTTAATCATAGTCTTGTTGCTGGTTCGTGGGCCTGATGATCTGACGAAGCTCCCCTTGGCGGAGATCGGCGGTGTGGCCCTCGCTTCTCTCATTTTCGTTCAGGCCTATCGCAAGAAAGGTTTTGAGTTTGCCATTGATCTGAAATCGAGCTGGGACCGGGAATTATTCAAAGAAGCCCTTCCCATCGGAGCCTCCAACCTGATTTGGGCTTTACGCACTTACTTGCCCATTCTCATCGTCTTGGGCACTCTTGGTTCCCACGACGCAGGCCTCTTCGAACCTGGCCATAGGATCATCATGGTGTTCTTGGCTTTCTTGGGGGTGTATTTCACCAATAGTTTTCCGGCTATGAGCGCCGCAGCAGTTCATGCCCCCCAAGAACTCTGGGTTCTTATTCGGTCGACTCTGAAGATGAGCGTTCTCGCCTGCATGATCGGTGCTCTGGCTGTTACATGGGCTTCGAAGTTGCTCATTGGTCTCGTTGTGGGACAAGAGTACATCACCACCGAGAGCCTTCGCTCTATGGTTCTTTTGGCCTGGCTTCTCCCCGTCGTCGCCTGCAGGCGTTGCGCCATGAATGGGCTCATCGTCTTGAATCATCAAGCTTCGGAGTTTCGTTGTTCTTTAGGGGGCTTGATGCTTCTCGTTGTCCTATTGATACCCATGACCAGCCATTTCGGCTTGGGAGGATGCTCAAGTTCTATCCTCATAGCAGAGGTCTTCGCCACGGCGATCACTTGGATGAGCTTCAATCGCCTTGCTAAGAAATATGGCATCAAAGGATAGTTTTGCCAGATCTCAACAAGGTTTTGAGTGAGGTCTTTCCGTCTTTGCAGTCGATAATGAAGCGTCTGAGCAAAGATCCTGGCCAAATCCTCTGGTGAAAACCCACAGGGCAATTATCCTGTCTCAGGTAGAACCAAGAACAAAGGACCGAGAGACCCCTTCGTGAACCAAGATGAACCCGAGTTGTCGATGATCGTACCCTGCTACAATGAAGAGCAGGTGCTTGAACCAACTCTCAGAGATCTTGTCGACTCTTTTGCCGCTGGCGGTATTTCCTTGGAGCTTGTCTGCGTTGACAATGGTTCCTCCGACCGCACCGGCGAAATCTTGCAACGGCTTGCCGATGACGGCGCCCCTGTGGTGCCCACCCGCGTTGAGGTCAATATCGGCTATGGCAATGGAGTTCTTCATGCCATCCCCATCTGCAAGGGCAAGTGGATTGGAATCATCCCCGCTGACGGGCAAGTGGATGCCAAAGATGTTGTCAAGCTGTTCTCTGTCCTGCGCAGTACGGACGGCAAGATGCTCGGCAAGGTCCGTCGGCGTTTTCGTTTGGATGGATTGAAGCGCAAGATCATCTCTGTGGCTTACAACATGTTTGTTTTCCTATTGTGGCCCAACTTAGGGTCCATTGACGTCAATGGCAGCCCGAAGATCCTCCCTGCAGACGCCATGCGCACGATGAAATTGCAGTCCAAGCAATGGTTCTTAGACCCAGAGCTCATGGTCAAGGCCCAAAAGCTCGGCCTTCAAGTATTAGAGATGAACGTCTTCGCTCAAATGCGCTCCGGGGGTACGTCCCACGTGCGTATGGGAACTTGCTGGGAATTCTTCTCAAGACTGGTCAGGCTCAGATTCGGAGGTTCCATCCGCCGCTGGTATCAAGAATTGGAAGAAGAGCAAAAAACAGAAACGACAGCTACCAAGAACTCATGCTGCCCTACGTCCAACAACAAATCTACTTCTTCTTGATGGCCTTGGCTCCGGCCCTCATGGGTTGGTTTGCCACCCGACAGATGCGAAAAACGCCGTGGAGGCGCTTCTTCTTGACGTCCGCTGTTGTGGCGACGTTCGAAGTGACAGGCTGTTTTCTTTACGACTTCCATTTCGGCTTTCGCATGGTTTCCTTCTTGCTCTACGGCAATTGCATCACCATACCGGCCCTGATCATCTATGACACAGTCCGGCACTGGCGATCAATCGGAGCCCATCACAACATACTCGCTATTCTGAGCATCTTAGCCCTCCTGACCGTTGCCTACGCCCTTTTCATCGAGACCGATAAGATAGAAGCCCGGCAAGAAGAACTCTTGATGTCCCAATGGCAAAGTGGTCGACCATTGCGAATCGCCCATGTGACCGACCTTCAGACCGTAGGTTACACCGAGCGTGAATCCATTGCAGTTGGCATGGTCAACGAATTCCAACCCGACCTGGTCATTTTCACCGGCGACTACATCGCAGGCCCCTTCGAAGATGATCGTCCAGCTATTGAGGCCGCAAGGCGTTTCTTGAAAGCCCTGAAACCCAAACTGGGCACCGTGGTTCTTGATGGTCACTCGGAGAACGAATCAAGACGAGCCCAAGTCTTCGCTGGCCTGGATATCATCCACTTGCGCAACAGCGAAAGAACATTCGCCTTAGACGATGGGCGAGAAGTTCGAGTCGTCGGCCTAGACGTTCATCGCCCTAACATTTCATTGGTGAATGGGCCCAAAAAGGCCAACCAACTTCTTGTCGTTGCCAGCCATGTACCCGATGTCACAAAAGAACTGACCGGACAAGGCGTCGACCTTCATTTGGCGGGACACACCCATGGTGGCCAAATCGTAATTCCAGGATTCGGTCCTCTCATCACTTTGAGCGAATTACCCCGAGAATATGCCCGAGGACTTAAGAAATATGAAGATCACATGATCAACGTCTGCGCCGGAATCGGCACTGAAGGTGACTTGGCCCCAAGATTGAGGCTTTTTTGCCCCCCCGAGGTGACCTTGATAAAAATCCAATCGGGGAATCTGCCACAGTAATGTTAGATTTGCCGCCGGAAGCCGATAGTTGGGCTTCCGTTGCTGTCCCTGAATTGCCGACAAGTTATGAACAGCGCCGTAGTAAGAAGCTTGTTTCATCGTGATAGAAGCCTACTGCCATTTCACTTGAGTCCATGGAAAGCTTAGGCCCATGCCCGAAAAGACCTCTGAAAGTGGCCGCTCTGTGCGGCAGCTCAAACCAGGCGACCACACAGTCGTTATTGGTGGTGGTCCGGCTGGACTCACAGCGGCATATCAATTGGCGAAAGCGGGCCAACGGGTCACGGTCTTGGAAGGCGACAACATCGTCGGTGGCATTTCCAAAACAGCCACCTACAAAGGTTACCGCTTCGACATTGGTGGCCATCGCTTTTTCACCAAAATCAAACCTGTGCAAGACCTGTGGATCGAAATCCTCAATGACGATTTCATGAGCGTGCCCCGAATGAGCCGCATCCACTATCTTGGCAAGTTTTTTGACTACCCCTTGAAGGCAAAGAACGCTCTCCAAGGTCTCGGCATCTTCAATGCTGTGGCCATCGTCCTCAGCTACATCAAAGCGCAAATAAAGCCCTATCCAGTGGAAGAGAATTTTGAGCAGTGGGTGTCGAACCGATTCGGCAAGCGGCTCTACAACATCTTCTTCAAGACCTACACGGAGAAAGTCTGGGGCATTGCCTGCACGGAGATTCGGGCGGAATGGGCAGCCCAGAGAATCCAAAACCTCTCCTTGGGCAAGGCGATCTTGAATGCTGCCGCCATGAACAAACGCTCAACGAAGATCAAAAGCCTCATTGACTCCTTCGAATATCCTAAATTTGGCCCTGGCCAAATGTGGGAATCTTGTCGCGATCGCATTGTCGAAATGGGCAACGAAGTCCGCATGGAAACCCGAGCCACAAGGCTTGAAGTCAAGAATGACCGGGTCATTGCGGTTCATGTCGATGGTCGCAATGGCCCAGAACGTATTGAAGCCGACCATGTTATCTCCACCATGCCCGTACGTAGCCTTATTCGCTCATTAAGCGATCATACGACCGCCGCAGCCAAAGAAGGAGGCGAAGGATTGCGCTACCGCGATTTCTTGGTGGTGGCCTTGATGATCGATCAGGAAGACATCTTCCCCGACAACTGGATCTACATTCACACCCCGGGGGTGAAAGTTGGGCGAGTACAGAATTTCAACAACTGGTCTAAGGCTATGATTCCCGATGAAGGGAAGACTTGCTTAGGGCTTGAATACTTCTGCTTCGAAGGTGATGGCCTTTGGACTATGAAGGACGAAGACTTAGTGGCCCTGGCAACAAGAGAAATTGGCCAACTCAACTTGGCGGATCAAGACAAAGTCTTCGATGGTTGTGTCATTCGCCAAGAAAAAGCCTATCCCATTTATGATTCGGTTTATCGCGGGCATTTGGATGCCACCCGCACCTATTTAGACACCATTGACAACCTCCACCCCGTTGGCCGCAACGGCATGCATAAGTACAACAACCAAGACCATTCCATGCTGACAGCCATGATGGCTATCTGGAATATGCAGGGTGCCAACCACGACATTTGGGAAGTCAACACTGACTACGAATACCACGAAGAACAACGATTGGAAGACGAGGAAAACCTCGAGCCCCAAGAGTCATGACATTGACCATCGGGATCGATGCCACTTCGTGGGCCAATGGACGGGGTTATGGCCGCTTCACCAGAGATCAGTCGACCTCCCTCATTGAGACGCCCTCCGAGCATCGCTTCAAACTTTATATTGAAGCTGCGAACGCTCACCTCCTTGATCATCTAAAAGACCGGGTGGAAGTGATCGCCGTGCCCCTTTCCGAGGTTCCCACGGAGGCTGCTGGGGCAGAATCGTCCCGCTCCATCCAAGACATGTGGCGGCTGAGAAACGCCGTATCAAACAATCCTTGCGACATCCTCTACTTCCCCACAGTCTACAGTTGGTTCCCCATCAAAAAGTCGCAAAAGGTCCTTCTCAACATTCACGACGCCATCGCTGAGCGCTACCCAGAACTCTGTTTCGGCAACAAAAGAGCCCAACTCTTCTGGAATATCAAAGTCAAACTGGCAATTCGACAGGCCAAACTCTATACAACCACTTCGGACTACGCTGCTCACGATTTGGAACATGTCTTGGGGATCCCGAAGAACAAAATACGCGTGGCCCCCATTGTACCTGCCGATGTTTTTCATCCTCGAACAGAGGCAGAAATTCGATCTGCAAGCGAGCCCCTTGGGCTCACCCTCAACGACTCCTGGTTTGTCTATGT
>WFTN01000405.1 GCA_015485455.1 Planctomycetota bacterium
CCCGTCGACGCAGCCGCAGCCTGCCCCGATGTTTCCTTTGAGAATCTCTGTCTTCAATAAGAACCTGCCAGTGGTAACGACGGATTCGCCGCCATCGAGGCCCTCTTCCACCACGTAGATGTCGTCGGCTTCTAAGCCGAGTTGAACCTTCCGGGTTTCGTAAAGAGTGTCTGTGAAGCGAATAAACACCACGTTGCAGCAACCTTCCCATTGAACTGCTTCCTTAGGAACCATGACGACTGGTTCAGAAGCGTCATGTACCACGATGGTTGCTTGGCCAAACATCTCAGCGCGTAAATAGCCTGAAGAGTTGTCGAGCAAGGCACGAACTTTGGTCGTCTTTGTCGTGCTGTCGACTTGTGAACTAACCCAATCCACGACCCCCGCAAATCTCTCGCCGCGGAGGCCATCAATGGTCATAAAAATGTCCTGCCCGTCTCGAACTCGCCTTAAGTCTTTGGTCTTCACATCGATCAGGGCCCATAACTGTGAGGTGTCCGCGATTCCAAACAGCGCCTTGGACGTATCCACCACTTCACCCGCGACAGCATTGAGTTCGACAATCTTTCCGTTGAAAGGCGCCTGAAGGGCCAAGAGCGTTGAGGTGTCTCCTTCGTTTGCTACCGATTCGATCTGAGATGTTGTTAATCCCAAGGTCAGAAGTCGCCTTCTTGACGCTTGCAACGAAGCTTCGGCATTGCGAAGTTCGATTCGTGCCGCAAACACAGCTTGTGCCGACGTTGAACCAATTCCTTTGATCTTGTCAACGGACTGCCAAGAGAGTGCCTTAATCACTTCGTCATCAAGGCCGAACAAATGCAACTTCTTTTCCGATGCCATGGTCTTTGCCCGCGCCATCGTCAATTCAGCGCGGGCGTCCATCAAGGATTTCTCCGAGCCAGACTGCCGCTTCATTAGACGATCTTCGCGGGCGGCATTCTGAATGCTTACTTGGAGCAATTCCCGAGCCTTGATTAAGTCTATTCCCGCAAGCCGAATTTCCATCTCATTAAGCCGGTCGTAATAAGATTGGGCTTGTTCGAGATTTTCCTTCCCTGTTTTCACGGTCGCGATGAATTTGAGGTATTCAGTTTTCGCAATCCCCAAATCAACGGAATCTAAGATTGCCAAGGTATCGCCCGTCTTGACGGGATCCCCCAGGTCTTTTTTCACTTGGTGAACAATCGCTGGCACACGGGATGCCACACGAGCATAGAGATTGCGGGCGAATTCAACTTCGGCGTTGCAAGTAATGACATCGCGAATGGGGCGTTTTTCGATCGTTACATACTCAATTCCAGCTCGTTTCGCAGTTTTGTAAGAGCTCAATTTCACCGCAACGTCATTGTTCTTGCATGTGGGATTGGGTTTGCGCTTGATTCGCGGAACACCCGAGTCCGCCGACTGGTCAGCTAACTGTCTCTTGAACTCCGGATTACAAGTGCCACATTGAGACTCGGGGACATCGTGCTCATTGCACCAGTCTCCCACAGATTTGAAGGCGGCCACCAATGCAGGATGGCACTTGTAACAGAGTGCTTCGGCGACTCCGTGTTCAGTACACGTCCCCCTTTCCTGGATGATGCTTGGACTACAGTAAGGACAATCTGCTTCCGCGATTTGATGTTCACTGCAGAAATCAGCTTCTGTTGTATCCGAACTGGACACATCTGGGCTGTTTCCTCACAAAGGGCATTGAGACTCGGGAACATCATGCCCCTTGCACCAATCGTCTGTGGCCTTGAAACCAGGGATCAAACCGGGATTGCATTGATAGCAGAGTGCTTCTGGAACTCCGTGTTCTTGACACACTCCTTTAGCTTCAATCAACTTGGGATCACAAAAAGGGCAAAGGGCTGGGTCGACTCCATGCTCAGCACAAAGGGTAGAATCCTGCGTGGTTGTTTCCCCACCGGCGGAACGAAAATATGTGGAGTAAATAAAGAAGGATCCTGTACCCACAAGAATGACGGCCGTTATTGACAGAATGAGTTTCTTGTTCACAATTGATTCCATTTGCCTGCTCCTAATTCTCACGTCCAATGAGGCTTAAAATCTTGGCAGCGGCCATGCACCAGTCTCGCCGACCATCAAGGATTGCTAAACGCGCCTCATTCAACGTGCGTTGAGCATCAAGTATTTCAATGAAGGATTGTCGCCCTGCTTGGTAGCCATCCCGCGTCTGAGAAAGAGAGCGTGTTGCGGCAGGAAGTATTTTCTTAGTTAAGCTTCCGACCTGATCAGCGGCGGCTGTGTACGATGCATAATAGCGGGCAAGCTTGGCCCGCAAATCAGCCTTGACGGCAATGGCACCCTGGCGAGCGATCGTTAAGCGGTGTTTTGCGGCCATGATCTTGCCTTGATTGCGATTGTAAAGCGGAAGGGGAAATTTCAATCCTGCTTCGACGAAGCTGTCATTGGTCTCTCGGTCTTGACCGTAGGCCAGTCGAAGCCGGACATCGGGGATGCGTTCGGCTTTAGCGCGATCAACCTCATGGGAGGCGATCTCGATGGATCGTTGAGCGGCGAGAATGAGAGGATGATTCTCGTGAATGGCTTGCCAAAGCGTCTCAAATTCAATTTCCGGTTGGCTTGTGGGCAAGGTTCCAACAACTTGGCTCGCCGTGATCTTGACACCAACCAGCGATTCAAGCCGAGATAGCGCAGCTTGGCCCTCATGATTTCGTCTTCGCCTAGATATCTTAAGACGCTCTGTTTCGACCTGCGCTTTGAGTTTTTCTGTCTCTGGTGCCGCACGTTCTTGAAACCGATTTGTTGCGACTTTCAATGTTTGGCTCGCGAGAGTCAACAAATCGTCGAGCAGGTTCTTTGATTCGGCCAAGTATTGGATTTCGTATATGCGCTCTTGAATCTGGCCGAACACGCGTCGTCGGACTGCATCAAGACGTTTGATATCCCTAAGTCTGGATGCAGAGGCCGCAGCGATGGCCGCTTGCCTGCGACCTCCTATGATGAGGGGCTGAAAAATGGCGATTGATCTTTCGCTATTTCTCAAAGAAAAGCCTGAAATAGGAATTGTCGCCGCTTGGATTGCGACTTGCGGATTGGGGAGCAATTCTGTCTGCCAAAGTTCGCCTACGGCCACGCCAATTTGTTCCCGGGCCGCCACAATCTTCGGATTGAGCCGGTCTGCCAATTGAAAGAACTCGCGGGCATGAAGGGTTTTCTTGGCACCAATCTCGAGAATCTCTTCGTCTAAGAGATTCGGCCTAACGGATGTCTGCACCGGAAGTGACGAGTCGTCGAATCGCTGGGCATAATCTGGCCGTCGGAAGCCAGTGGCTACGCACCCCGAGGTTGTCGCGAGGGTCGTTAAGCACAGCAACATGACCCCGATGCCGCACCCATGTCCCCTTCGAGTCATTGCTTGACTCCTTGGGCGTCAGCCTCAGTCTGGGGCACCATTGATTCGAATCCCAGATGCCCGGCAACGGTGCCAATCAAATGACGCCAAAACAGATCTGCGAGTCGATAGTAGACCAATTTCCCTTCAGTCCGAAAGGTGATGGCACCCGCTTGACGCAACTCTTTGAGTTGCTGGGAGGTGCCGGACATTGATTGGCCCAGGATCTGTGACAGATCACAAACACATAACTCGGTTTTTTCCAGGGCGAGAAGTACCTTGAGTCGACTTGGATGCGCCAAGACTTTCACGGCTTGAGCTATGGCCCGCAGCTGTTCTTCAGGGGGAATCTGCGCCTGTGCTGCTGCAACTCGATTGGGGTCGACAAAGTCGATCTCGCACATGCCGTCTTCTGTCTTCCGCTCCATCGCTATCTCCAACTACATTTCATGAATCATGGAAATGACTTCCGAAGACTAACGAACAGAAACGAAGTTCCTATTCCATTTCTCCGAATTTGGAAAAGAATTGGTATCGGCAGTAAAGTTCGGTCATAGTCACGGGAGGAATGTGATAATCATAAACACATGCATAGAATCATCTTATGGCGCTTTTGGATTCGCTGGGGAGGGGGCAACTTGTGAGCCCGGTCATTGGGCAGTGAAGGAATTAACTGCTCGCTGTTTTTTGATCAAGACTCTCTTTCTTCGGAGTGTACTTGCGCTGTGACTTGACAGCATTCTCCCGGCGAAAAGTTGGCAACGTTTGCTCAGACCGATCAAGACCAAAAGAGTAAGGGGTCAGGAGCTTACTTCGTTTCATGGCGTCGCATCTATATCTACATCGTCAAAATGATCTTCTTTTCTGTCTTGTTGTTTGTCTGATGGGGTCAACGACTTGCATCTTGGAAGGGCCAAAGTCACTGTCGGCAAGATGAAACCCCTGAGGATTTCCACAGCCATCGCTGATCTCTTGGCCAGAGTCATCTTGCTTATGACGAAATCATCACGGTTTGCCAAAATGATCAAAAGGATTGCCTTCCACTAACGAATAGAGAACCTCTCCGTCGGCACCGGAGATGACGGAGGCGCCGCAGGAATCCGTGCCGAGATTATTGTCAGTGTCCGCCCCAACGATCACATCGTCGAACCCATCGCCGTTTGCATCACCTGCGCCGCTAACGGAGTGGCCTAATTCACCACCTGCGGTAATGCCGAAGAACGAAAACAGCACGCTATTGTCGAGCCCCGAATGGATCCGAGCACTCCCAGAGTCGGGGCCATATGTGTCAGTTCCAAACGGGCCAATAATGACATCGCCATATTCATCTCCGTTCATATCGCCGGCATCGCTGACAGAAAATCCGAAGAAGTCGCCAGCAGAGTTACCATGAAAAATATAAAGGATCGATTGGTCTTCACCCGAGTATATCGTGGCGCTTCCCGCTTCGACCCCTTTCCCATCCGCTTCGAATGCCCCAACACTGTGGTGTCCAATGGAGCTACAGGGAATCTAGACGGGGAATTGCTGGGCTTCATTTGACGCTCGACATGTCTCTGAAATCCATTACGATTACTACCAAACCAAAGACTTAGAAGAATGGAGAGAAGGTGTTATCTCCTGGAATGAGGCCTTGAGGCGGAATCATGGAAAGAAGAGAATTGTTCCGCAGGGCGATGATTGTCGTGTATCTCAGTGTCTTGTTTGGGTGCATTGGGGTGTCGCTTACGGCGCAACGTCCAGAGCTGCTTTGACTTCGTTTTAATGAGGGGGCTGGGGTTCGACGACTGACCTCGCAATCCCCGGAATGATTCCACAGTATCACCTTGGATTATCGGTCAGGGCAATGGAGTGTTTGATCGCATGATTCTTGGGGCAACAAATCGTGCGCCGATTCTGGCGAATCGAGTTGGCGTCAGCTCGACCTGGCAACATCTTGCGATCACCGCGAACGATCCCAGATTTTGTGGGCTGATGAAGAACAGAATGCACTCCGGCCTAGCAAATCTGGGCTCTTCACGGATTTTAGTGGCTCTGCCCTTCAGGGATCAAGTCCAGGCCGCCGCAGAAGAACAGGATTCTCGCCCGATAGTTGGCAAAGTTTCGAAAGCCACGAGCTGATGATTCCAGTGATTGGATCCGGCTGTTAAAGCCTTCGGCAGGACCGGTTGTGAT
The DNA here is from genome assembly GCA_015485455.1 of Planctomycetota bacterium. GTDB lineage: Bacteria > Planctomycetota > DRQF01 > S139-23. The sequence continues at coordinate 5,540 of WFTN01000405.1, forward strand.
TCTGTGTTTGAAGTAGGTGAGGATGTTCTCCAAACGCTTGTGAATCATCTTCGCCTTCTTGCGCACTGGTGCGAGCTGGCAGCGAGACGCCCAGGAGTACCATCGCTTGAAGAATTTTCTCGCCCACGCAGCATGAGCATAGGTCCAGAAGAAGTTGAACTGTTCACGTATTGCCCAAGCTCTAGCTGTCTTGAGGTGCAGGTCTTTCAAGCCTTCGAAGTCTATCCACTTGCTGTCACTGAGATTCTCTGGATTGCTTAGCCACAAGTACTTTGTGCCTTTGAGCGTATCGTCACCCTGTGCCTTCAAGGCTTTGTGTTCTCCACGCCTAACTTGATCCACCGCATCGTTCAGATGCTTCATGATGTGGAAGCGATCATGAACGATGTCGGCATCTGGAAGGTTGGTAGCCACGCTGTTTTCAAAGGCTTTCCACATATCCATCGCAACAGCTTCGACATTTGACTTCTGATCTTCGCTAAGAGCTTTCCATAGGCCGTTGACGGACTCTTCGTCGCGTCCTTCTACGACTTCAATCACCCGGTTTCCGTCGTGGTCGCTCAGAACCGAGACATAGTTTTGTCCCCTTCGAAAACTCTTTTCATCAATGCCAACTCGCGTAACGCTATCCAGATCTCTTCCTTTTAAGCCTCGCTCAACCGTCCGCTCAAGGATCGATGGACGGCGTCCCAGCTAAGGCCCAGTAGAGCGCGAGCTCGGTCCATGCTGGAGGCGGCCTGCAGGACTCGAATGGCAAAGGCCTCGAACATGAGAGTGAACCTTCCATGAGGTTCAGCCCATGGCACCGAACACGTCTTCACTGCACAGTCTGGACACTTCGTCCGGGGGATACTAGCAACCAACACAGTCTCAAACTGCATAGTATCAAGGTGTCGCCATTGCCGTGACGGAGCATGATCCTTGAGTGGGCGAATGGCTCCACATCCAGAGCAGTTCCTTTGGGAACCCGAAACAGCATGTAAGTAGATGGTCACTCGATTGTCATCGATCGAAAGATCCACATCATCTACGTGCCAAGATTCGTCGAGACCAAGAAGCTGCGCATAGTGTTCTGGTAGGTTGAGCATCCGAAGATTTTCGCATCGCCAAAGAAAACTGGCAACCCAGAGCCACTAAAATCCGTGAAGAGCCCCAAAAAGCAGTAGACAATTTTGCAGGAGTCCTGAAATACTTCAACTTCATGTTGGATAAATTACAGTCCATTGTACTATTTCCACCAATCTGGGTTGTTAAACTCCAAGCAACCTTCAATTGAATCGAAAAGATCATGCAGTTCGTCCCACACCTAGTGTAACTGCTCTTCTGTATTTTCCTCTCAGAACTTTCTTCTTGGCCGCATTGCAAGAGTCGACGGCCGATGACCAGCATGCCCCAATACCCGAATCAAAGTTGCGGAATCTTGTCCATGAAGTCCAGCAAAGACATGGCTTCAACGGAGTCGGATAATGGAATTGGATCCCCGTCGGGCATGATGAAGAAGCCTTGCGTTGATTGGATTGTTTTTGAACTCTCAATGAAGCTCGGAGTTAACTTCGGCGAGAGTGTCCGCTTGATTTCCACTGCCAAGGTTTTGCCTTTGGGGGTTTCGATAACGAGATCGATTTCTGCACCTGCATGGGTGCGATAATGACTGGCGGTGTAACGACTCGGGAGGTTGGTTAAAATTTGTTCCAAGCAATAACCTTCCCAAGAATGGCCACAAAGAGGATGCCCAAGAACCTGTTCTATCTCTTGGAGTTCGGCCAAATTGTGCAAGATGCCGCTATCGCGCCAATAAACCTTGGCTGAACGGACCAAGCGTTTCTTTGAGTTCCGACTCCATGCAGGAAGAGTTCTTAAGAGGTACAGCCCCTCAAGCAGGTCAAGGTAATGGCGAACGGTCTTGCCGTCGATGCCGAGGGAGCCTGCTAACTTGCTTATGTTTAAGGTAGATCCTTGTTGATGTGCGACCATTGTGCAGAGCCTGCGCAGCAAGATTGGTGTGGCTGTGATTCCAAGTTGGGGAAGGTGTCGTTCAATGTGACTGGTCACATAATCTTCACGCCATTGATTCGAGGCTTCGTCCGTGGGGGCAAGAAAACTGTCTGGATACCCTCCACGCAACCAATGGCGTTCCAAGCTATCAAGTGGAGTCTTCACTTCAGTGAGACCCAATGGATTGAGTTCAAGATAGCTGATTCGACCGGCAAGGGTCTCGGAACTTTGCTGGAGTAGGTCGCGAGTAGCGGACCCTAAGATGAGAAACTGGGCCACTTTTTCGCCTCGGCGCCGCCGTTCATCAACTAAGCTGCGCAAGAGTGGAAAGAGACTTGGGATAACTTGAATCTCGTCCAAGATCACCAAGTGGTCTGAAAACCTTGAGAGGTAGAGTTCTGGGTCGGCCAACTTTGCAATGTCGGATGGCCGTTCCAAGTCTAAATAATGTTTGGGCTTATCCATCTCCAGGGCCAAGGCCAACGTTGTCTTGCCCACTTGCCGCGCGCCCAGAAGGGCCACAACGGGTGTCTGTTGAAGCCGTTCTACGAGAACTGAAGATAGTCTGCGTGTGATCATTACCTTGAAATTAAGGAATCAATTCCTAAATTTCAAGGTATTTGTTGGGCGGAGTGCCAAGAAGCAACCACTGACGCTGTCATCGGGCCTATCAGAAAGATCTCGACAGAGAACAGCACCTGGGGTTCACCCAGGTTTCGAAACGAACTACGCACTCTTGGATAGGAAATCGCCAAGTCATCGGTTACCTTCGAAAATCGCGAGGGTAATTGGTGCCCAAGGGGTCCTCCTGGGGTTTTCGGGATGCAGAGCCGCTAGCCATGAAAAAATGGTCTTCACCCCCCCCGTCGAAAAGTTCAACGAAAATGAGGATCGCCTACGACGGCGGAGGCGGTCGTCCATCAAAAAGAGAAAATTGGATAATCGTATCCCAAAGTGACGACGGTTCTTGGGATGGTGGGGTTGGCGCTCACAGTACCACCGTTTGTACGTCACTCATGCTCTTGACTCTCTCTGGGGCCGGTGAATCGGCGCACTGGGGGACTCGTAAGGTCACCCGTGTCATCTCAGATGGTCTTGGTTATCTGATGAAGAAGCAATCTTCGAATGGTTTTCTTGGTTCCCTATATTCAGATGCTGGGCTCTACGAGCACGCGGTAGCATCCTTGGCAATTTGCCAGGCACTCAGACTCGACCCAGAGAACTCGAGGCTACAAGGGTCAGCAATTATTGCGACGAAGTTCCTTGCAGAAGCACAGGGGACTTGTGGCCTCTGGTCGGACAGAATCGATAGTGACATCCCTTGCGCCTATACTTCAGTCTGGGCCCTGATGAGCGTTTTGTCTGCTTCTAAGTCGGGGATTACAAATGAGAACCTCCGTTTGAAGGACGCGGTAGTTGCTCTCAGAGAAGTAAGAAACACAAATGCCGGGTCGCTCGGTATTCAGCGGTTTTGCAATTCGAGAACAATTGACATTGCAATAAGTGTGGTGTTGTCGCTCTTTGGTGAGACCACGGATTTGGCGATCATTGGCGAGGAAGGATTGGAAGAGTTTGCAGCTGAGGTGTTATCGGGGGTTGAGTTGACGAGCCACCTGGTGGATCCCGCTTTTTGGTATTTCGGTAGTATCGTCAAGAGAATGTCTTTATCCGAAACGGAAAGAGCACTTGGGGCGCAAGACAGTAAAGACCTATTCTGTAGGCTGCTAAAGACGGGAATGGAGGCGAGTTTGCCAGTGGGCCTTGATTCAGTCGGCGGATGGAGCCCCGTTGGAAAGTGGGCTCGCCTTGGCGGTCCGAACTACACGAACGCGATGCACCTTCTTGCACTTCAGATCTATTACGAGTACAGCTTTGTTTTCCCTATTGAGCATCTGAGACGATAGCCTCTGATGTCAGGGGCGTGTTTGGGCATGTGCGCAGAGGGCCTGCCAATTGAATGTCACCTTGAGTAACGTGAAGTCAGCATGCGGGTGTTTGGATAGTATGGAGTGGGAATAACGATCTCAAATGTTGGGTCTACGGTCCCAGATGAGATTCGCCAGTCCAGCCTTGTGTCTTCCTGTGCCAGCGCAAATGCACTAGCTGCTTCATCGCAGAATAGAATGAGGCTTCCAACATGGTTGGAAGCCTCGTTCAATGGTCTCACGATCTGATGAGTGAAATTCACTCACCATGTGGGATCAGTAGCGGTAGTACTCTGGTTTGAATGGTCCTTCTTGAGGGACGCCCAAGCACTTGGCTTGATCTGCTGTCAGC
>WFTN01000406.1 GCA_015485455.1 Planctomycetota bacterium
CCCAACACCAGCACCCAAAATGACAATGTCATGACTCGGCCAAACGAGATTCTCTTGAAAAGTCCCCGCAGCCACCACGATCGTGTCTCCTGGGCCGGAAACAGCGATGGCTGATTGAATCGTGGGTGTGGAAATAGTGGGGACAAAATAAGTGCTTTGGGCTCTTGCCAACAGCGAGAAACCACAGCACATCAGACACATCATTAAGCTACGAAGATTCTTCATCGTGAAATCATCCATAAAATGTTTGTCCAACCCGGTTCCCCGGCGAGAATGCCATCCGTATCGGTCGCGTTATTGCCAAAGTCCAAGAGCATATCAGTTGAGGGGCCAAAAGTGATGAATCCCGAAAACAGCATGGGTTCATTCAAAAGCTCAGGATCATAAATGTGATTCGATCCAAAAATGACATGGGTGGTTTCTTTTTCGGCAAGGGGCCTCATGTCACAGAAGTCCTCATAATTGACGGTGCCAATGACAGAGAAGACCTTGACACCTCTCAAAACATAGGGCACTCCTCCCGGTGGATACTCTCCCAAATATTGTTGAACAAATCCCGTCGGAATTTCAGGGACCAAAGGGAATGCCGACCAAGGATACTCAACTCCTAAGGGGCACAAAGCCGCATTGTCTGTAGGCCCCCCTCCAGGCCAACTTTGATTGTAATAAGTAGCCCCAGGTTGCCCACAGGCACATGTCACTGAAACCGCTTGGCCTACTGCTCGTAGCGCCGCTTCTGATTGACACACTTGGAGCGGTGGTTGCCCCATCGTATTGATGTGTGACACAGTACTTCGAAGGGCATCCAGGTTGGAAGTCGTATTGAGGGCTGCAGCAGCAGGTGGATTCGCCAGCCAGTTGAAGCCTCCAGGCGCCACAAAGTGATAAGACGTCCCATCATGCCGCGCAGGTGATGGCGACAGATTCCTGGGATTTTGGGGGATATTGATGTGAGATAAGCAACCATCATAATGGGTGAGTTGAGTGTTGAAGCCCCACCCGTATTCCCCGAGATGTGGATTGAAGGCCGTGCATTCAATGTCAATATGACCATGCATGGACATAACCTGAAAGATCGGAACGCAGGGAGGAACTGGGCAAGGGCGTACTCCACTTTGCCAAACCACGTCTCCTGAGACGAGAAAACGCCAAAACTGATGAACGAAACCATCTGCATCGATGGTCACCCAGGTGCGCATATATTTCCCGGAGAGAAAACTACTGCGCACACCGCTCATTGGCGGATTCGTACCGATAGAAAATGTGAATGCAGGGGTCGGAAAACTAACTTCTTGGACTTGGAGAACAAACGCGACTTCGTCACAAGCTGGCATTCCATTTGCGTTCAGCATGACCCCGGGATGCGGAAACATCTGCAGCAACACTGTTGTGTCAAAGGAACTGGCTAATTCGCAATTCTCGATACAAGCGTAGGATCCAGAATTCATGATGCCGTTTGGGGGGAATTCAGTGGGAAAGACGTAGTCTGGGGTGACGGGGGAACAACAGGAACCAGTATTGTAATTGTCATCGTTCGTCCCAGGACAGGGAGTAACCTGAGCATTTAGGCCTTCACAGACAAGCAGACAAGCAGACAAGCAGACAAGCAGACAGTTTCATGATTTTTCCTCTCGAACAAGCAAACTGCGGCGCGAGTTTTTCTCAATTACCTGTGAAAAAGCGTACACCTGAAATCGGGAGGAGTGCAAGAAGAAAACTCGAGAGAAATTTCGGCAGTCTTTCGCGGGGGCCAAGAAAGTCTTGTCCAACTTGGGCTTAGGGATGAGATTGTGAGGAGAAAAATCTTTGCCTTCTGCTTATTTTTGGTTCCAACATGGGAAGCAAAACCATCTACACGTGACGTCCAACATCCATGACCTCATGGAGAATTCGCCGAATCCGGACCTCGTTCTCATTGAAGGTGTAGAAGATGATATGATGCTCCACACGCTGGGACCAGTAGCCCGCGCGCAAGACATCGCGACGACAGCCCTGATTCGGATTCTTGGTGATGCCCAAAACACCGCGCTCCAAGAGACCCAAATAAACATCTGCCTGCTTGATACCCTATTGCTCATGAGTGTAGAGCCAGATCTCAATGAGGTCGTTTTCGGCAGCAACGTCGTGGACGAGCTTAACCATCGTCTTGTGGCAGTCCGATTTTCTTACGAGCCTTCTGGCTGATCTCGCCAAAATCAAGTTCGCCAGCATCCCCACTTTCCTCGCCAAGGACCAACGATTGTCGCAAAGCATGGACCTTATTTTCGTATTCTTCGAGAAGACGAAGACCTGCCCGCACCACTTCGCTCCTATTGCCATAACGCCCGTCATTGATCTGCTCACAGATGAAACTTTCGAAATGATCGCCGAGGGTAATACTTGTGTTCTTAGCCATGCCAGCCTCCATTGCTCACAAAATACCACATCATATCATCTATTGGTATCATCGTGGAAAAATTTTCTCTCGAAAGGATGAATTTATATTCGCAATCGAAGATTGGAAGACTGCTGAATGTGCCCCCAGCGGGTGAACACAAACGACGAAAAGGTGCCCCCACTTCACTTCACTTCACTTCACTTCACTTCACTTCACTTCACTTCACTTCACTTCACTTCACTTCACTTCACTTCACTTCACTTCACTTCACTTCAC
>WFTN01000407.1 GCA_015485455.1 Planctomycetota bacterium
CATTGGTGATGACCCCGCCCCAGATGGAGGAGTTGGGGATGATGACGATTTGGTTGTCCGGGGTGGTGAGCGTGGTAGACACCAAACTCATGGCTGTCACCTTGCCAGTTGCTCCGGCAGCGCTGACGACGTTGCCAATGTCGTAGGGGCGATAGAGCAGGATCATTACCCCCGAGGCAAAGTTGGAAAGCGTCCCTTGAAGGGCAAAACCAACCACGAAACCCATCACTCCAATACCAGCGAGCAAAGGAGCGGTGTCGATGCCGATCCTCCCTAATGCCATGATCAAACCACCAAAGAAGATGACCTTACGGGTGGTATTGATGAAGAAGTCCCTCAGCAAGTCCGAGATCTTGAGCTTGGAAACCCGCATGGTCTTCGTCAGGATTTTGGCAGCAATATTGGCGAGAATCTTGGCAGCTATGATGATGACAAAGAACATCAAGAGGTTGATGGCAATACGCATACCGCCATCTGGATCCATGGCCCAAGCTTTGACCTTGCCCCAAATGGCGAATGGATCGGTGTAGTCGAGGTGGGATTTCAAAGCATCGATTTGGCTTTGTATATTCTTGGCTTTGTCTTCATTTCCTTGGACCGTGAGAACATCGCGCATGACCTCCAAGCGAAGCACAAGGTTCGAACGCTCTTGCTCTAATTTGGTGACCTTATCGCTGACAACAGAGCGGTCCACACCTTCCACTTCGTACTCTTCAGCGGCCTTTGCAGCTTCGGCGTCCTTCTCCTTGACGAGTTTCAACCAATCATCAGCGGCCTTGGGTAACTCTTTGTCTTTTTCCAAAGCCATGGCTTTGGTCTTGAGCTCATCCAAGTCGATCTTTGGGTCCAGATCTTGGGCATATGTGGTGCTGGCCAACGACGCAAGCAACAGCACTAAGAGGGCATACATTTTCATCCGAGGAGTCTCCTTTGTTTGGTGATTACTGATAGCAATGGGGCGATGCGCGGACTATCCCTTGTTCCTCAATTTCGTGGGTTGTGGGTGTCAGCGAGGCATGAGTAGTACGGGGGATGGGCCTGCTTTGGCGAGAATTTCTATGATGGCCCGACGAATTTCTCATTGTGGAATGGGATTGGTACAAATGATCCAGGGGCGATCCCCCCCCCATATCTATCTTTGGCAAGAGACAACATATGTTGAAGAAATTTTGGCAACGCCACCGCATCCTAAGCATTCTGGCACTCCTCCTTTTGGTTTTCTTTTTGGTGCTGGTGAGCGGCGTGGCGTGGTTGCGAGGTCGGGTACAAGATTCTCTGCCGATTTTGGAAGGAAATGTCTCATGCCAAGGCTTAGAAGCCCAAGTACAAATTGATCGAGACCAATTTGGCGTGCCAACGATTCACGGCCAAAGCAGAGGTGACGTATTTTTTGCCGAAGGCTTCCTCCATGGCCAAGAGCGTTACTTTCAAATGGACCTATCTCGACGCCTTGCTGCTGGGGAACTCAGTGCGTTCTTCGGCGAGCGGACCCTTGCTCTGGACCGAGGGCAGGCACCCCTTGACGCTCGGCTCCATGCCCGGGCCATGGTTGCCGCCTTAGATGAAGAAGAGAAAAAGGACTTGGAGCGCTATGTGTCAGGGGTGAACGCAGGCCTCCATGCCTTGGGGGACGTACCCCCAGAATACCTACTTCTACGGCAAGACCCCCTCCCTTGGAAAATGGAAGACACCATGTTGGTGGCGTTCTTTTTCTTTGATGCCCTCTCTTACAATGAAATCTATGAAACCCAGATGGGACCAATGGATGCGCTCTTGCCTCGGGACCTTTGTGATTTTTTGACCCCGGATGTCACCACCTTTGACCAACTCATGGAAGGTGAAAGCGCCAGCAAACCTCTGGCGATTCCAGGGGTTGATGTGATCAATTTGCGTGACGGGATTGAACGAGAGGAGGTGGATCGGGACATTGTTCGTACTTTCGACACTATGGGCATCGGGTCGAACAACTGGGCCGTGGCCGGGAGTCGCAGTGTTCATGGTCAAGCCATGCTGGCCAATGATCCTCATTTGCGGGCATCGATTCCTGGATCGTGGTACCGATTGCAACTGAAGTGGAAGGAACATATTGTCACCGGTTTAAGTGCTCCGGGCGCCCCTGGCATTCTGATCGGTGAAAACGGTCACGTCGCTTGGGGTTTCACTAACGGCATGGCAGACCATGAGGACCTCATCGTCGTTGAGGTCTTGGCTGGCAATCCCAATCGCTACAAGACCCCTGGCGGCGACGAACCCTTCTCGGTGACAACTAAGCTCATTGAAGTAGCTGATGGAGATGCCATTGAAGTTAAGGTGCGAAGCACCATTTGGGGGCCGGTGGTGAAAAATGATTGGTTGGGCCGCCCTTTGGTCTTGAAATCCGTGTCAAGTGACGCAGACAAGCACAACTTGGGAATCATCAAAATGATGAATTCCAAGAACC
>WFTN01000408.1 GCA_015485455.1 Planctomycetota bacterium
CCCAACACCAGCACCCAAAATGACAATGTCATGACTCGGCCAAACGAGATTCTCTTGAAAAGTCCCCGCAGCCACCACGATCGTGTCTCCTGGGCCGGAAACAGCGATGGCTGATTGAATCGTGGGTGTGGAAATAGTGGGGACAAAATAACTGCTTTGGGCACTCGCCATCAGCGAAAATCCGCAACACATCAAGCACGTCATGAGAGTACGGAGAATTTTCATCGTGAGATCATCCATAAAATGTTGGTCCAACCTGGAGCGCCAGCAAGAAGAGAATCGTTGGCAAGAACATTGTTACCGAAGTCCAAGAGCATATCCGTCGTCGGACCAAAAGTGGTGAAGCTCGCAAACAAGATGGGCTCATTCTGACGTCTTGGGTCATAAATGTGATTTGAGCCGAAAACCACGTGGGTAGTCTCCTTTTCCGAGTCGAGTCTCAGGTCGCAAAAGTCGTCGTAGGAAACAGTACCAAGGACAGCGAATATTTTGATGCCCCGCATGACATAGGGCACCCCCGCCGGTGGATACTCGCCCAAGTATTGCTGAACAAAACCAGTTGGAATCTCTGGGACCAACACAAGTGACGACCATTCTTTCTCAAAACTCATTGGACACAAAGCGGCGTTCTGATTGGGTCCGCCGGGCCAATTTTGATTGTAGTAGAAATTTCCCGGTTGCCCACATGCACAGGTCACGGACACGGGCTGCCCCCATGTTCGTAGTGCGGCCTCTGACTGACAAACCTGTAAGCTGGGTTGGCCGATAGGTGTATTCACGTGGGAAACTGTGCTGCGAAGCGCATCCAGATTCGACGCTGTGTTGAGGCTTGCTGCAGCGGGTGGATTAGCTAACCAGTTGAATCCTCCAGGAGCCACAAAGTGATACGACGTGTCATCGTGCCTCAGGGATGATGGCGGTAAGTTTCTGGTATTTTGAGGAATATTGATGTGAGACAAGCAACCAGCGTAATGGGTAAGTTGGGTATTAAAACTCCATCCGTATTCCCCGAGATGAGGATTGAATTCTGTGCATTCAATGTCAATGTGACCATGCATGGACATGCTTGGATATGTGGGAATGCATGGAGGAATCGGACAGGGTCGTGCCCCACTTTGCCAAACCGCATCCCCAGAAACGAGGAAACGCCAAAATTGATGGACAAAACCATCGCTGTCAATCGTAACCCAAGTACGCATGTATTTACCGGAGAGAAAGCTGCTACGCACGTTATTGACTGGTGGATTGGTGCCGATAGAAAAGCTGAATGCGGGGGGCAAACCAATTTCTTGGACTTGGAGAACAAAGGCAACTTCATCACAAGCAGGTTGGCCGTTGGCGGTTCCCATGATACCAGGATGCGGAAACATCCGCAGCGTCACCGTTGTGTCAAAAGCAGTGACCGTTGAGCAATTCTCAATACAGGCGTAGGAACCAGAATTCATGATGCCGTTTGGGGGAAATTCGGATGGAAAAATGTAATCAGGGGTGACATTGGCGCAACAAGTGCCGGTTTTGAAGTTGTCATCATTTCTTCCAGGACAGGGCGTGATTTGAGCAGTCAACCCTTCACAGACAAGCAGACAAGCAGACAAGCAGACAAGCAGACAAGCAGACAATTTCATAATTTCTCTTCTCGAACAAGCAAACTATGGCGCTGATTCTTCTCGATTACCTGTGAGAAAGCGTACACCCGAAAACAAGAGGAGTGCAAGAAGAAAACTTCAGAGAAATTTCGGCGGTCTCTCATGGAAGCCAAGAAAACCCTGCCCCACCACGGCTTAGCGATGAGATTGCGAGGAGCAAAAACTTCGCCATCCACTTACTTTTGGTTCCAACATGGGAAACGAAATGACCTACCCGTGACGTCCAACATCCATAACCTCATGGAGAACTCGTCGCACCCGAACCTCGTTTTCATTGAAGGTGTCACTCCCAGCCTGACTGCATCGCATACGATTCTCTTTTGGCTATGCCTCCGGACCATACTCCAAAATTTGCAGCCCCATACCCACCCCAATTACGCCAGATAGACTTCTAGCAAAAAGCCAGCGGACTCCATCATCAAACACGTCCATACCTATGGGATTGTCTTTCGACGGAGGCGATGATGAGAATCTTATTCAATACGGATGATCGCAGGTTTCATGACGAATTGCCCAAGGGAATGTGGGCCGTAGGGGAGGCACACACTGTCTAACGCCCCCGATTCCCCCAAAAAGATCCGTTCTAAAGAATTCTCCACAAGCATTTTGAGCGCAACACCTACATTCACGAAGAGTGCTTTGCCGCCAAGTCTGGCCATTTGCGCCCCATCGTTACCAAGGTCGTCGAAGAGTTCTTGAACTGTGGTTTGCTTCACGGTGGTATCGCCAGAATCAAGTGCCCATCCTACCACGAAGAGCACCCGCTTACTTTCTCCGGCCAAACCCCCAATTTCTGTTCGTCAAGTCAATCCAAGCGTGACGCTCTTCTTGCCGAAGAACTGAGTTAGGAGATCTTCTATGATGTGCCCCACCGTCACATCGTTTTCACCATCCCTCAAGTGCTTCGGCGTATTTTCGAAAGAAGGCGGAAGCTCCTTGGCATTCTTTCGAAGTCAGCCTTTGACGCCACATCCAAGGTCATCGGCCAAATCGCGACCTGGACTTCATTCATCAGGTGGCAAACCAAATTCCTGATCCAAGGATGCACATGGTGCGCTATTACGGCGTCTACGCCAATCGGGTCCGCAAGGACTACGCCAAATCTTCGTCAGTGGACTTGGCCTGCAATGATGATCTCGACGATCTCTCGATAGGCGAGAAAAAATCAGAGCGAGTTGGGCCCGGCTCATCAGGAAAATCTTCTAGGTTGACCCGATCCCATGCCCCATTGCAATATCCGTATGAAGGTCGTCTCGGTCATCACAGAGACCAAAGTCATCGACAAGATACTCAGGCATCAAAGTCAGTCCGGCAAAAGTCCGACAAGAGAAATGTATTCGAGCCAAGGGCCCCACCTTCCGACACAATTTAGCCATACCACTGTCACATTCTGCACTTGGTTGTCAGCTCCCGCGCAACAAGAACGCCTAACCTCCATCCAGAGAGCGAATTCGTGGCTCATCTCACTCTGGTTTTCATCGACCCATGCAAAGGTTTTCAACTTCTCTCTGCCGACAACAATGCTGCTGGCTAACACCCCAAACATGCGCCCCGACACCAAGAAAACTAAATCAAAAGCGGCGACGGTCAGCTCATCTCCAACCCAATACTCACGCACTCAAAATAC
>WFTN01000409.1 GCA_015485455.1 Planctomycetota bacterium
AACTGGCGGTCTACGGCACCGCCATTGTCATTGCCATCGTAGCCAGCCTTGAAACCCTCCTCTGCGTCGAAGCATCCGACAAGCAGGACAGCCTCAAACGCGTTACCCCGACGAATCGTGAGCTCCTGGCTCAAGGCGTTGGCAATATCGTCGCTGGTTGTGTTGGCGGCCTCCCTGTGACCCAGGTCATCGTCCGGAGTTCTGCTAACCAGCAATCTGGTGGCAAGACCAAAGCATCCACCATCATTCATGGTGTTCTCTTGCTGATCAGCGTAGTAGCCATTCCGAAACTGCTCAATCTCATTCCCTTAGGAGTTCTTGCAGCCATTCTCTTGGTAGTGGGCTACAAGCTCGCGCACCCAAAATTATTCAAGAAAATGTATCACGACGGCGCTGAACAATTCATCCCCTTCGTGGTGACCGTGGTAGGAATCGTCTTCACCGATCTCTTGATGGGAATCGCCATGGGCATGGTCGTGGCTATTCTGGTCATTTTGAAAAACAATTTTTCTGTCCCCTTCACCGAGCACAGGGAGAATTTAGAAGGGGTGCAGAACATCAAGATCGTGCTTTCCGAAGATGTGACTTTCCTCAACAAGGCTTCAATCTTGAAAACACTCGATCAGATCCCCGACGGAACTTCCGTTGTGATCGATGCAAGTAACGCGAAATTCATCCATTTTGACGTCATCGAGATTATCGACGACTTTGTCATTGCAGCCAAGGTTCGACAAATCGATGTCACCATCATCGATCTACACAAAAACAGACGAAGAAATCCAATGCGACACTTCGAACTGGCTACAGATAAGGAGGAAAAGACCTCATGAAAGTTCACACCAAGGTCACTCAAGAAAATCTGACACCAAAACTGGCCCACGAGATCTTACGGAAGGGTAATCTGCGTTTCATACAAAACCTAAAAGTGCAGAGAAACCTCCAAGAACAAGTCATAGAAACGAGTAGGGGGCAATACCCCTTCGCCATCATTCTCAGTTGCATTGATTCGCGTGTGCCTGCTGAACTTGTCTTTGACCAGGGAATCGGAGACATTTTCAGCGTCCGTGTCGCCGGCAATATCGTCAACGAGGACATACTCGGGTCCATGGAATATGCTTGCAAGGTGGCCGGTTCTAAGATCGTCGTGGTCATGGGACACACACGGTGCGGCGCGGTGACTGCTGCCTGCGACAATCTTCAAATGGGTAACATCACTGCATTACTCCGTAAGATTCGACCAGCGATAAAGACCATCGAATTCACCGAGAAAGACCCGACTGACGACGAAATCGAAGAAGTCGCCATTACCAACGTTCAAATGTCGATCGATCAAATTCGCCAGCAAAGCCCGATTTTGGATGAGATGGAAAAGGACGGAAAGATCGAGATTACTGGTGCGCTCTATTGCGTTACCAACGGCATCGTTGAGTTTCTTTAGTGGGTCCCCGGAAAAGTCAGCGGTTTGCCTCATCAAAGAGGCAAGAATCGGCGATAGACAAACCCTGGCGGCCTCAAGGTGGGGGCAAGGGGGTTAAGTCAAGTTTTCAGATCCGAAACTTCCGGGCAAGAGTTCTTCCAACGTGGTTGTCCGATAGGCACCAGATTCAGATGCCAAGTAGACCTTAAGCTCCTTGCCGAATTCCACCAAGAATTGCCGGCATGCCCCACACATAGAAGCCCCATCTTTGGTCACAACAGCAAGAGCTGAGAATTTTCGAACCCCAGCTCCCACAGCAGTCGTCGCCGCATTGCGTTCTGCGCAGATTGTCAGTCCATAGGACGCGTTCTCGACGTTGCAACCTGAAAATACTTGGCCGTCTTTTCCCAGGAGCGCTGCCCCAACTTGGTAGTGGCTGTAAGGACAGTGAGCATTCAGTCGCACTTTCTTAGCCACATCAATCAATTTCTCGGGAGTCATCATCGCGCTCACTTAGATCTTGGGCAAAAGGTCCAACAGATAGGAAATCAAGCGAGGGCCAGCGTCCAATCCAGCCTGCACCACTTCTTCGTGATTCAGCGGAGTAGGACTAATCCCAGCAGCTAGATTCGAAATCAATGAGAAGCCCAAAACACGGACCCCCATGTGCCGGGCCACGATGGCTTCGGGCACCGTTGACATACCAACGGCATCGGCTCCTAAGACACGAAGCATCTTAATTTCGGCGGGAGTTTCGTACTGAGGCCCAGGACAAGACGCATAGACCCCGCGGCGCAAGACGTAGTTCGTTTCCTTGGCCACCGCTTCAGCAGCAGATCGTAGGTCCTGGTCGTAAACCCCAGTCATGTCCGGAAATCGCGGACCCCAAGCCTCAACATTTGGGCCATAAAGTGGCGATGCATGATGAAGATTGAGGTGATCTTCGATGAGCATGATCTCGCCAGGACTCCAGGCTGAGTTCAAGCCACCGGCTGCATTCGTCAAGATCAAGGTCTCGATGCCACAAAGTGCCATGAGACGAATTGGCAACACCACCTGAGAAAGATCGTAACCTTCATAGGCGTGGATGCGACCCTTCAGAAGCAAGACTTCGACGCCTGCGATTTGCCCGAGCAAGAAGGTTCCTTCATGCCCCTCCACCGTACTGGGAGGATAGTGTGGCAAAGTCGATGTGGGGATCGCTTGCGGATTCTCCAGGATCTCCGTGAGGCCCCCAAGACCAGAACCAAGAACAATTCCAATACGGGGCTGCCCACTGAGTTGCCCCTTAAGTGAAGAGGCTGCTGATTCGATTTCTTCTTTAAGCATCAATAGAACATTCCTGCAATAGAAGCAGTCATCCAAGAAGCCAATGCTCCCCCCAACATGGCGCGCATGGCCAAAGAGATGATCTCTGACCGGCGTTCTGGGGCCAAAGGCGAGATGCCACCGATTTGAATGCCAATAGAGGCAAAATTGGCAAAACCACAAAGAGCATAGGTGGCCATAAACAAACTCCTTTTGCTCATGGCACCGGCAGCCCCAGCGACATTTTGCTCAATGGCCCCCTGAAGTTGTTGGTAAGCCAAGAATTCATTGACTCCGATCTTCATCCCCAAGAGGGAACCAAATGAAGTGGCATCGGCCCATTCCACCCCCATGAGGAATGCCAAAGGAGCCAGGATATAACCGAAAACCATCTGAAGAGAGAGATTCTCCGCACCAATGAGATTGCCAATGCCTCCCAAACCATAGTTGATCAAGAACACCATGGCAGTGAAGGCCAAGAGCATGGCAAATACGTTCATCCACAGATGCAAACCCTCGCTCGTGCCGGATGCAGCAGCATCAAGCAGATTATCGTGAGCTGGTTTGAATTCGCTATCCATACCAGCGCCGGTGGCGCTCTTTTCCGTCTCTGGAATGATCACCTTGGAAATAGCAAACGCTGCCGGTGCGGACATAACTGAGGCAATCAAGAGATGGGGAATGTACTCACTCCCTCCTCCCTCTGACAGCATGGCGATGTACACCGCCAAGACGCTTCCCGCGACAGTGGCGAAACCACCAGTCATCAAGCTCATCAACTCGGATTTTGTCATATCCGGAACAAATCTTCGAACCACTAAGGGAGCTTCCGTCTGGCCAACGAAGATGTTGGCAGCCATGGCCATGGATTCGGCCCCTGTGACCCCCAAGAGACGATTCATGATTTTGGCAAGAAGCAAGATCACGTAATGCATGACTCGCAGGTGATAGAGAACGGACATAAGGCAAGAAAAGAAGATGATTGTTGGCAAAGCCTTGAAGGCTAAAGCGGGATAATTCTGATCCCCTGTCACCAAACCACCAAAAACAAGAGTCGCACCTTCCGTGGCAAACTCGAGGAGCTTGGTAATAAAAGTGGAGACTTTGTCAAAGAAATCGTAGCCGATGTCCCACTTAATGAGAAAGAGGCCCATCAAGATTTGCATAGCAACCGCACCCAAAACGAGCTTCCAGGGCATCTTCTTGCGGTGCAAACTCATAAGCCAGGCAAGGCCAAGAAGCGTACTCAGGCCCATAAGACCGCGAAACACGGAGACAATGCTCCAGGGTTTCACAGGAGTGGGCTGATGAGCCGCCTCCGTCGGTATACTTCCGGCCTCAATCGTACTTCCGGTCTCATTTTGGCCAGCTCTTTCTTGACTCCAGACAGGAGGCACCAAAATGGCTAAAACGAGGGTAATCAGGGCCAATCTGGCCCCCCCTGAAAAACTCTGCATCAGCAATTCCCTTTCCCCTGGTGACAACTCGGGGCGGAATTCTATCATGAGTGCGCCAGGGATGCCCCGTCCCCCAGGCCAGAAAACAAAGGAAAAGCAATGAACCCGTCGATTTTTAGAGAATACGACATCCGAGGCCTTGTTGGAAAAGACCTGGATAGCGAAACCGTCCATCTTGTTGGCCAAGCATTTGGGACAAGACTCATCCGATCCGGCAAGAAAGCTGTGGTTCTTGGGCGAGACGTCCGAGAATCCTCAACACAATTCGCCCGAGACTTAGCTGCTGGATTGCAATCGACGGGTTTGAACGTCTTTGACACTGGCGTGGTCCCGACACCAGTTCTCTACTATGCCATTATCAAACACAGCATGGATGGCGGACTCATGATCACGGGATCACACAATCC
>WFTN01000410.1 GCA_015485455.1 Planctomycetota bacterium
CGGCGTTGCCATCGACTCAGGCACATCAGACCTCTATGATTCCCTACGCCAGGTCCGCAGCCGTCTTGCACAAGAATTGGGTGTGCCTCCCTATGTGGTCTTTCATGACAAAACCCTGGCTGCAATGGCTTTGCACCGCCCAACCACCGACAGCAAGTTCTTGGCGATCAGCGGTGTGGGAGAAAAGAAATTGGAACGATTCGGCGACGCCTTCATGTCAGTCCTGCGTCAGGCGGCGTCCATTGACAACAATTGACAGTCTTGTTTGCCACATTGTCAGACAGATTGTTGGAATACCCCCAATTGGGGGCTCTCCCCAACCCTTCACAACAGGCCCAACAACATGAACATAAATCATTTTAGCCAAACAACTTAACGGCGTTCAGGCAGAGGAGAATCCTCCTCTCTCTCGACTCTTTGGCCCGCTTTGTGCATTCCATTCAACAGGCAACAAAAGGAGTGCAGATTATGAATCCAAATAGCTACACCGAGAAATCACAATTGGCGATTCAACAGGCTCAGAATCGCGCTCTCGAATTCGGGCATCAAGAAATAGACATAGAACATTTACTGCTCGAACTGGTCGAACAAGAAGAAGGCGTCATCCCTCGGGTCCTGACGCGGATGGGAAAAGATGTCTCCGCCATTGTCACGGAGCTCACCAAAGAACTAAGAAACCGCCCCTCCGTCAGTGGTGGTGCCACAGAATCCGGAAAAATCTACGTCAGCAATGATCTCTCACGGGTGCTCGCATCTGCCGAAAAGATAGCCAAGAAAATGAACGACGACTACGTTTCTGTCGAACACCTCGTCATGGCGATCTTGGGGAAATCTAGTAAGACAAAGTCTAAGAGCCTCCTCAACCAATTCGGCATCAACGAGGAAGACTTCAAAGAGACCTTAATGGAGATTCGCGGTCACCAGCGGGTCCAAAGTGCGGCTCCGGAAGCAACATACGAGGCTTTAGAAAAGTACGGGCGTGACTTAGTTAAGGCTGCCCGAGACGGAAATTTGGATCCCGTCATTGGCAGAGATGACGAGATTCGACGTGTCATTCGAATCCTCAGCCGCAAAACGAAAAACAACCCCGTCCTCATCGGTGAACCAGGGGTCGGCAAGACTGCAATCGCAGAGGGCTTAGCCCACCGCATCGTTCGTGGTGACGTCCCAGACGGACTAAAGGACCGCTCCATATTTTCCTTGGACATGGGTTCGCTGGTTGCCGGAGCCAAGTTTCGCGGCGAGTTTGAAGAGCGTTTGAAAGCTGTCCTCAATGAAGTGAAAGAAAGCGATGGAGGGATTATCCTTTTCATCGACGAGCTTCATACCGTCGTCGGCGCCGGAAAAACCGATGGTGCTTTAGACGCTGGAAATATGCTGAAACCCATGCTCGCTCGGGGCGAGCTCCATTGCATCGGTGCCACGACTCTGGATGAGTACCGCCTCTATATCGAGAAAGATCCAGCATTGGAGAGACGCTTCCAAACGGTCTTGGTCGACCAACCAAGTGTAGAAGACTCCATTTCCATCTTACGAGGGCTCAAAGAACGATTTGAGGTGCACCATGGAGTGAAGATCCAAGACAACGCTCTCGTTGCGGCAGCCACGCTTTCAAACCGCTACATCAGCGACCGATACTTGCCAGACAAAGCCATCGACTTGGTGGACGAAGCCTGCGCCATGATTCGCACAGAGATCGATTCTCTGCCGACAGAATTGGATGCTGCTACCAGGCGTGTCATGCAGTTGGAGATTGAAGAAGCTGCTCTCAAATTGGAAAAGGACAAAGCCAGCAAGAAACGTCTCAAGAGCTTGCGGTCAGAGCTTCAAGACACCAAGGCCAATGCCGATGGTCTGCGAGCTCAATATGAAGCAGAGAAGGAATCGATCGGCAATGTGCAAAAACTGAGAGAACGTTTAGAGCAAGTGCGCTTTGAAATCGAACAGGCCGAGCGGGATTATGATCTCAACAAAGCTGCTGCCCTGAAACATGGGGAGCTGCCCACCTTGGAGGCCCAATTAAAGGAGGCCGAAGACAAGGCTGCCAAGAAGAGCGAAAATCATTCGCTCCTCAAAGAAAAAGTCACCGACGAAGAAATCGCCGACATCGTCTCGAAATGGACCAACATTCCCCTCAGTCGATTGGTTGAAGGAGAACGAGAGAAACTGCTCAAGCTGGATGACATCCTCCATGAGCGTGTTATTGGGCAAGACGAAGCGGTGTCTTTGGTATCTGACGCTGTCATCCGGGCTCGGGCTGGCATCAAGGATCCGAGCCGCCCCATTGGTTCTTTCATTTTCTTGGGGCCAACGGGAGTCGGTAAGACAGAATTGGCCAAAACCTTGGCTGCTGCTCTCTTCGACACTGAAGAGAATATGGTGCGAATCGATATGAGCGAGTACATGGAGAAGCACACAGTCTCCAGGCTTGTGGGAGCGCCTCCCGGATACATCGGCTACGACGAAGGTGGCCAACTGACGGAAGCCGTTCGCAGAAAGCCCTACTCCGTTGTTCTCTTCGACGAGATTGAAAAGGCTCATCCGGATGTTTTCAACATCCTCCTGCAGATCTTGGATGATGGGCGAATCACGGACAGCCACGGCAGGCAAGTGAACTTCAAGAACACTGTCATCATCATGACGAGCAACGTGGGTGCACCCAGACTTCTGGAAGGTATTGAATCCAGTGCCACCAATCAGATCGATGCATCCACACGGGATGATGTCATGGCAGAGCTGCGAGGGAATTTCCGCCCAGAGTTCCTCAATCGCGTGGACGACATCGTCCTTTTCAAGCCGCTGCAATTGTCGGAGATCACCAAAATCGTGGCTCTCTTGGTGTCTGAACTTGATCAGCGCTTAGGAGAACAAGGGATCAAATTGGAATTGAGCGCGTCTGCCATCAAGAAGATTGCACTCGGAGGATTCGACCCGGTTTACGGAGCAAGGCCACTCAAGCGTTTCATTCAAAAAGAACTAGAAACGAAAATTGGCCGGGCCATCATCGGCGGCGAGGTTCGAGAGGGGTCCCGCATCCATGTGGACGTTCAAGGTGATGACCTTCAGGTGACCATCCGAGAGGCTGATCCTCAAGATGTCCAAGATGAGGCCGAAGAAGCCCATGCTTAACGCCCCGCCTCATTCCCGCCCTTGAGGTCATAACCGAAACAGGACAAGGCCTTTAGGGAGCTGCGGGTGTCATTGCGAAAGAAGCCCAGGATTGTTAGAAATCCTGGGCTTTTCTCTTTTGAGGCAAGACATGCAAGAGACCGCTAAAGTCGAAGTTTATACACCCCAGCATCACATTCGCATCGTCACCGCAGCTTCGCTGTTCGACGGTCACGATGCTGCCATCAACATCATGCGCAGGATTCTGCAATCCTCAGGAGCCGAGGTCATCCATTTGGGGCACAACCGCTCCGTGGCTGAGATCGTCGATTGCGCCATCCAAGAAGATGTCCAAGGTATTGCGATGACCTCCTATCAAGGTGGACATGTGGAATACCTGAAGTACATGTTTGACCTGCTCAAGGAGCGTGGTGCCAACATTAAGATTTTCGCCGGGGGTGGTGGGACAATTCTTCCCACAGAGATTGAAGAACTTCATGCCTATGGCATCGAGAGAATCTATTCGCCGGATGATGGCCGCACCTTAGGGCTCCAAGGCATGATCAATGGCCTCTTGAAAGCCTGCGACTTCGCCACAGTTTCTTCCGTCAACGACAGCGATTTAGACGGGCTTTCGTCTCAATGTGATAAGTCCATAGCTCAGCTCGTTTCTTTGGCCGAAAACCAACCCGATGCTTTAGGCCCGCTGAACGAACGTTTGTTGGCCCTGAGTGGCCAAAGGAACATCCCCGTCCTAGGTATCACCGGTACTGGGGGCTCTGGCAAGTCTTCTCTGGTGGACGAGTTAGTTCGACGCTTCTTGGACGATTTCGACGACAAGACAATCGCGGTTATTTCTGTCGACCCTTCCAAGCGCAAAACTGGGGGTGCCCTCTTGGGTGACCGCATTCGCATGAATGCAATTTCGAACCCCCGAGCTTACATGCGTTCTCTAGCCACCCGGCAAGCCAATCTTGCTTTATCTGCTCACGTGCAAAAAGCCATCGACATCTGCAAAGCCGCAGCCTATGACCTCATCATCGTTGAGACCTCAGGAATTGGGCAATCGGACACAGAGATCACCGCACATAGCGACGTCAGCATGTATGTCATGACCGCCGAATACGGCGCTGCCACACAGCTCGAAAAAATCGACATGTTGGATTTTGCTGACTTCATTGTCATCAACAAATTTGACAAGCGAGGATCCTTAGACGC
>WFTN01000411.1 GCA_015485455.1 Planctomycetota bacterium
GGCCGGCAATGAGCCCTTGGTCCGTGGCGGCTATTCCGTTGAGAACGTTGACGCGAATGAAATCGGAGCCCGAGGCTGCGGCGGCGGCCAAGGCTCCCATGGCATCATTGCGCAGGATGTTGATGCCCAGATCAACGTCGAATTTTGCCTTGAGACGATCCGCTAACACCGCCAAGAAGGCAACGACTTCCCTGGGATTCTCTTCTGGAAAGAAGGGGGCATCACCGTGGTTCTCCAGAATCAAGGAGCGAATTCCCGCAGCGTAATAAATTGATGCCTCTTTTTCAGTCCATTGGCAGATCTCTTCTCGGGAAAGTGATGACCTTGGAGATCCGGGAAGTGGCGGCAGATGAATGACAGCAATAAGTGATTTCTTCATAGTAGTTTGGCATCCAGGTTTCCCCACTCGTGCCCAGACTCAAGCTGGGTGGGTAAACATCCGATAAACATCATGGAATACTACTTGGATTATGTCCCATGCCCACCGTGAAGGAAAGACATGTCGAATCCGAAACGAGTTTCAAAGCTCTTCTTTTTCTTGATCCTATCCGTCTTGTCGTCCACTCTGATGGCCCAAGAGCCCTCAGTCTCAGATGAGGGGCCCCATACGGACCGCAAAACCTTCGTGAGTGATATCTTAGGGTTGGTCAAAGTCGGACTGCCAGAGGACAAGATCATTGCGTATTGGAACAAGAAGGGCTGGCCCAAGGCGGTGAAGGACATCGATTTTGTGTTGATACGCAACGCCGGAGCTGGAAAACGAATCCTGAAGCGTCTGAGGGGGTTACTCAAGGACCATTCCATTTTCAGCGAGTTAGCCGACAAGTACCAGTCATTTGAAGCCACTCTTGACTCGGGCATGGTTTTGTCGATGTTGCGTCCGAAGAACTGGCACCTAACGCGATCAGAAACAGGAGATCGCTTCGCATTCCACGAATATTCTGCCGACTTGCCTGGCTGGTTTCGGCGTACAAGCATGTTTGTCTGGGTTTTTGATGGCGGGAAGTGGAAGAAACGCAACGAGAAGGCCTTGACGCGTATCGTGCTTACGGCCTGCAAGAAACGGCTAATTCGTGGGGGACTTACTGTTGGACTGTTGAAAGAAGGCAAACTTCTGGTCAAGCGCAGTGAGCGAGAATTCCCGGTGATTGAGGCCATTTGTCGGGATCCAAAAGACAATCTGAAGGGTGTCTTGGTGGTCAGTGCCGTGGTCGACGAGAAGTCGGGCAATGTCGTTGTAATCGGGTATTCGACTCGCTTGAGTCCCAAGAAGAACCAGGAAACGGCTCCCAAGGACATACTGACTCAGATGTTGGACACTGTTCGAATCAAGTCAGCGAAGTAGATTTCGGCTCATCTTTTTGCTTATGAAAGGGCTCCTCAGTGAGGGGCCTTTTTGTGTCTTCACCATTTCTTCCAAGTGACAACCCCGTATCGATCAACATTCCCCAGTGGGGTTGCCTCTCCCTGCTTTCTCGGAATGGATACAGAGAGCGGCTCTGTGATCTCTTGTGTTATTGGAGTCCAATCCCCGCAATCCCTGGGGCGCTTCTGGCAGGTGCTTCCCCTTGGTCAGGGGCGTCTGTTTGGAAGAAAGGAAAAAGGAAAAGAGGAGTGCGAGGATGTAAGAGGTGTGCCGTAGATGTGTATTAGCGTACCCTTTTCTTTGCCAATTTGTGAGGTGTGACGAGCGCTCCCCTTTTCCGTATTCTTCCGTAGCAGGTATCGTCGTAATCGACAGTTTGCCTTAGTCAAAGTTGGCGAACTGCATCAGCACTCCAAATGAGTGCCTCGTGACCATACCCTCTACGACACGGAAGAATTGTACAGGTTGTACGAGTGGGGTGTTACGGTTTTCTCGGAAAGATCTTCGCAAACCATTGATATAAAGGGATCTGGGGTGATTACCCCTAAGATCATAAGATTTCGCAAGTTGTTGCTGCCGTTGAGTCTGGATCTCAAAAGGGGACAAAGACTGTGACTTTGAAGTCATAGCCACTGACTTAGAAGTCTCATGGAATCGACTAAGAAATTTCGCGAGATTCTTGATTGAGAGTAGCCGGATCAGCGCCCTGGGGCGCCGATTTGCCATCAGTGGCCATGCATCTTGCATTGAGGACTAAAGGACAGTCTTCTTTTTCTTCTTGGTCTTCGACTTGGGAGCTTTGGTTGGCTTCGACTTCGGGAGGGTTGGGGTGGCTTCAGAACCATCGATTCTCCAGGCGGGAAGCCAGACTGTACCTGTCTTCTGCATGCCAAAATCTGCAATCAGGTGTTTCTCGAAGTCTGGATGATGGGCTCCGCCATAGAGAATAGCGAATTTCCCATTGGGCTTTTGGGCAATGGCTTTCTTCAAGAGTCCTAAAACGACCTTGTTGCGGGAACCGATGAGCATTTGGTCACGCAGTTTGTCTTCCGGCTTCTTGAATTTGTCGTAGAGCTGGATCCCTTTGCTGAGGGCCTCAGCAAAAACTCCCTTCAATCGCTTCTGAATTAACAATTGGAGTGCATTGGGCTCTTGGCCAGGGTTTGGAGCGAGCATGCGGAGTCCGGCTTGTACCATGGGACCAAACATCTTGAGGAGGTCTTGATTCGGCAGGAGGGGAATTCCGTTCTTTTTGACCATGGCCTCAAGCTCGCTTGCTTTCAAATCCGCATGAATCATGTTTTTCTTCTTCATGTCCATCTGTTCTGGCTGAAAAGTCAGACCCAGAACATCTTTGAGGGCGGTTTGTAGCTGGGAAACTAAAGTCATGAGGTCGGTCCTGGGCCCATCTGGCTTAACGCCTTCGTAGAAGACGGTGTCGTAGGCGGATAAATGCTTTTGGAGCAGCTTATAGTAGGACGCATCTGCAATGTGGACGGCAGACACCAAAGTCACAGATAAACCGGTGTCTAAGTTTTCGAAGGTAACGCAGGCTGTCTCCAAGCGGGAATTCTTCTTGCCCTTTACCACCCGAAGATAGGGGGTATCCTTGCTGCTCAACATTTGAGCGAGTTTTTTGGCTTTTTCGATCGTCGAGTCGCTCTCTTGGGCGGCTAATGGAGGCACAGAGAAGAACTGTGTCCCTAAGCAGAGAAGCATAATTGTGAAGGCCTTAAACATGGGCTGTTTCCTTTGATCCATGGTTGGTCTCAGTGTACGCGGTCCATACGCAATACGTTAGAATATATCTAGAATCTCGCGAATGTTACGAGTCGGTTAGCTCATTTCCTTGACCTGATGGAGAATACAACCAAGTGGATACCGCCATTGAAATCTCTGAGCTTTCGGTTCGTTTTGGGGACGTTCAGGCTCTCAAAGACGTTTCCTTTCGTTTCCAGGGCAAAAGCCTTGGGCTTTTGGGGCCAAATGGTGCCGGAAAGAGTACGCTCATCAGAACACTCCTCGGAATGATCGATCCTTCTCAGGGCAGGGCAAAAGTGCTGGGGATTGACTGTCGGTCCCAGCGGATCGCTTTGAGAAAAAGAGTGGGGTATGTTCCAGAGAAGGACTGTCACATCCCGGGTATGACTGCGGCGGACTATGTCACGCTGGGTGGTGAACTCGCTGGAATGAGGCGCCGGGATGCCATTGAACGAGCTCATGAGATGATTCGATTCTGCGGCGTTGGTGAAGCTCGCTATCGACCGGTTGATGGATTCTCTGCTGGTATGAAACAGCGAATCAAGCTGGCCCAAGCTTTGGTTCATGACCCTGACCTTATTTTCTTAGATGAGCCAACCAACGGTCTTGATCCTGAGGGGCGAATTCTCTTGCTCAATGTCTTGCGAGAACTCCACCAACAAATGGGGATCCGAATTGTCATCTCCTCTCACCTTCTACGTGATGTTGAATATGTCTGTGAGTCGGTGGTGGTGGTGAAGCTGGGTGAGATCGTTCGGGAAGGCACGATTGCCGACCTTAAGGAGATAAGTGATCGTCGTTGGGAAATGCGCGTCCGCGGTGATCTGCAGCGATTCAATCTGGCTCTTGAGAATCGAGGTGTCGAGATTATCAAGTCAACCGGTGAGGAGATAGAAGTTCAGACCCCGAGCCCGGGATCTGATTGTATTCTGCGATCCGCAGAAGAATCAGCTTGCCAGATTCGACGGCTGCAGCGCAGGGAGTTGCGCTTGGAGGACGCTTTCATGAACACAATGAATCATGGGCCAGAGGAGGATCTCCGTGACGATTCATAATCTGGGTTATGAGCGCTGGAGCGGTGAGCTCCGGCAACGTCGGCTGCGGTGGCTCCCCATGGTCCGCTACCATGTGAATCTGGCCCTCAAGCGCAAAGTGATCTGGTTGATCCTTTTGCTTTCCATTGTTCCCGCCTTGGGATTTGCCGGCATGATCTATATGAGCTCCGACAGTGCACGAGAGGGGTCGCCATTGGAAACAGCTATGGTTTCTGGTGCCCAGATTGAGGAATTCGCTTCACTGTCTTCCGCCACCCCAACAAAAAACAGTCCGGTAGACTTCGTCATCGGGCGCATGTTTCGTAACCGACAAGAGAGCGTCAATCGACCGAAGACGATGGAGGAGAAGTACTGGTTTATTACCACCCATGGCTTATTTCTTTTTCTTTTGTGGCCTCAGAGTTTCATCGTGATGCTCGTGGCCAGTGCCGTTGGTGCGGGCCTCATCGCCCAGGATATTCGATCCAATGCCCTTGAAATCTATCTGACAAAGCCCATCACGCCGTTGGACTACGTCACCGGAAAACTCTGCGTTGTGACGATTTTTATTCTACTGACGACCTTCCTTCCGGCCATGATCGTGTTTGGTGTAGCGGCTGCATCTTGGCAGGGTTATCTGAGCGTGGCTTGGCCAGTCATTCCACTTCTTTTTGGTGCCTGCCTCATAGCGTCCCTTGTCAATGGCGTAGTCATCCTTGGTTTATCAAGCATGGCAAAATCCGCTCGCTATGCTGCTGTGATTTGGTTCTCTCTGGGTTTCGTCAGTTCAGCGACCGCCAAGGTCTTGCAAGAAGTTGGTAACGACAAGATCTGGAGTTTTCTGAGTTATCGAAATAACTTCCTCTATCTCTTCGTTCGTATTTTCGAGATCGATCTCTCATTTATCCCTGGGGAAGACCCGATGGAGTTCTCTATTGCCATACCCATATCTATCCTTGGTGGCTTTCTGCTTATTTCGGCCCTTATCATGCGGCGGACAATCCGGGCAGTGGAGGCTGGATAATCATGGCTGTTATTCGAACCAAGGACGTGACTCGGTGGTATGACAATGTCATTGCCTTGACGCGGATCAACATTGACATTGCTCAGGGAATAACCGCTCTCTTGGGACCCAATGGCGCTGGCAAATCCACGCTCTTAGGAATCTTGACCGGCCAGCTCCGGGCTACTATGGGAGAAGTCCACATCTTTGGCGAACCGGTGTGGGGGAACTCTGGGCTCAATCGTCGCATGGGGATTTGCCATCAATACGACAATTTCTACGAGAACATGACGGCCATCGATTTCACTACTTTGATGGCCAAGTTGTCAGGTTTTAGACGTCCGGTTTTGGGTGGACGAGTGAAAGATATTCTCAATGAGGTTGGGCTGGTGGAAACCGCTTGGAATCGGAAGATTAAAGGCTTCAGTAAAGGCATGCGGCAACGTGTGAAGTTGGCGCAAGCCATGATTCACAATCCGGATCTCTTGTTTCTGGACGAGCCTATGACGGGCCTCGACCCTGTAGGGCGCCATGACATCGCAGCGATCATCAAGTCTTGGGCAGATCGGGGTAAGACGGTTGTTGTTTCGACCCACATCCTTCATGAGGTCGAGGAATTGACCGATCAGATCGTCCTGCTTGCGGATGGAAGAGTGGTTGCGGAGGGTGATGTGCATGACATCCGCAGTTCTCTTGAAGATCATCCCTATACCATCAAGGTTGTCTGTGACCAGCCTCGTTTCTTGGCCGAGAGGATCATGGGAGATCCCCGCGTTGAGTCTTTGGTGGTGGAAGAAGGTGGGACCATTGAGCCCAGGCTTCTGATTCGAACACGGAAGGCAGATGATGTGTTTGCCTTGATCACGAAAGAAGTTGTCAAC
>WFTN01000412.1 GCA_015485455.1 Planctomycetota bacterium
AGCTATTCGAGCATTCGGTGGCAACGTCATCATGGAGCAATGTCTCTTTTCCGGCAATCAAACCGGCCATGTACCAGCCCCTGGAGGCACAACGGTCGTCGGAGCGCGGGGAGGGGCCGTCTCTCAAGGTGGGGCCATTCTCAGAATCAACCGTTGCACATTCGTCAACAACGCAGCGGAAGAAGGAGGCGCCCTAAACTTAGACTTCATTGCAGGCGCATCACAAATCGGTGAGACCACCTTCGCCGGAAATCTTGCTCGAGGACTTGGAGGCGCCATCATTCAGCGCAACAGCAATGATTTAGATGCAACCAACTGCATTTTTGCCGCCAACGATGCCTTCGCTGGATCAGTTGTTGCTATTGACTCCGCCGTCGCCCCCCAAGTCAACATCGCCAATTCCATTGTCTACTTCAATTTCAATAGCATGTTCGACGTGCCCATGGGATTCACAGAGAGTCAGATCTTCACCGTCGAATCTTGCGACGTAGAAGGGGGCTACCCTGGGTCTGGAAATTTTGACGCCGACCCTCTCTGGGCGGCGCCATTCAGCCTTGACTTCCACCTGACTCCGAACTCCCCTTGTATCGACGCTGGCAACGACAATCTGGTTGCCTCTACAATCGACTTCGAATCTGAACCTCGCATCTTCGGGAACGCCGTCGACGTTGGCCCAGACGAGTACTATGGGCTCTTTGACTACGGGCAAGGAACACTCTCTGACGGCCAAGGAAATCTCGAACCGGTGCTGACCATCAACGGCACAACAGGAACTCCCGCCCATACAATCCACTTGCTTCCGAGTAGCAACTTCTCCATCGAGGTGGCCAACCCATCACTGAATAGTTCCCCGGCCCAATTCATCATCTATGGGACATTGGGAATCCCTACTCTACAAGACGCCGTGCCTTTCATGTTCACCGGTGGCTCTCTTGCTTTTCAGCCTTACGATGCCGACCCAACGAACCCGAATCTTTTCATCCTGGCTGATTCTTTGACGTTCAACCCGGTTGCCTATACCGGAGCAACAGTTGCTCCTTGGGTCGTAGGCGCGCCACCCATGGGCATGCCAATCACCTTCACCATCCAAGGGTTCATTCAGAACGCCCAAGGAGTACTCGATATCACCAATGCCATCGTCCTTGAAATTAAGTAAGAATCCACATCGTTTCTGTTGATTTACTCTTGCCTCTGGACTTGAAGAATTCATGATGGAAATCATGAACAACTTCATCCCAGAAGACATAGTCCATCGCCCATTTCTCGAAGCCGCTATCCAAGCTGCGGCGGTGGGCGCGAACATTGCCAGAGAATCACAATGCCGCAACATCTCCAAGGTCAGTAAAAGTCTGGGAGACTATGTGTCTGAAGTCGACCTTCGGATCGACCGTGAAATCAGCGACATTATCCGAGCCCTCTTTCCAGACGTGAAAATCATCTCAGAAGAATTGGCTTCAACCTACGGGACTTTGCCCGCCGATTGTTGGATTGTAGACCCTTTGGATGGGACCAACTCTTATTTGGCTGGAGCGCGGCTGGAATTGGTCAGCACCATGATCGCTCTACGCTTGAATGGAGAGACTGTTTGCTCGGTCGTGCACTTTCCATTCACTGACGAAGTCTACTTAGCTGCCAAAGGTAGTGGTGCCTTTCGCAACGGTCAAAGAGTCCGCGTCCCCAACCCTCCCTTGGCTCTGCAAGAATCTTGGGTGGCCCTCAATCACTACGGCGATGTTTCTTTGGAGACGGACTTCCTGAATCGAGCGCGCAATCATTTGAGACAGGAAAACGGCGCCTCCTTAGTCACCATCGATCCTCCAGGGTCGGGCCTCGCCTTGCGCATCATGGATGACCGGGACACCCTGGGTGCGGTGATTCACGACAACAACCCTAAGAGTCGAAAACAAGAAATCTGGGATGTCATCCCAATTCAGCTCATCATCGAAGAAGCAGGTGGCGTCTACCTTAACGACAAGGGCCAGCCCTACGACCCCCTCAGCATTCGCCCCATCGTCATCGCTAACAGTGAATCCATGGCTGGCGAGATCTTCAAAAAGATCAATTCTAGCGCAGACGCTTAGGCCACCAAGATTCATCTTTGGGTGTATTTCGACGCCAATAGGGCATACGTTCGACCTTGGCCAAGGTATATTCTGTGCCAAAGGAATCATGGTAGCGCACCAAGACGTGCCCAGGCTCATTGGAGAACTGAAAAGTCAGAACCTCTTCTCCATAAGTTAGGTTGATCTCCGTCGTTTCGAAGCTCCCCGCCGCTGTTTTCACTTTGACCCCAGGTTTTCGCCTCACCTCGAATTTCACGGCTTCCAAAAGGGGCAGATGGCCAGCCATGAGAGACGGGAAGACCAAGAGCTTCTTGGGCAATTCACCTTTCAGAATCCCCCTCAAATAAAGGGGCAATGCGTCTTCAGGAATAGCGCCATCAGGCCAAGACACCTGGCGATCAGCCTGATCTCCCCAATAGGAATGTGTATCTAACTTTCCCTTTGTCATTTGAGCTGTTGTCAACCCGCAAGCTTCAAGGCTCGCTGTTGCATATTTGCGCAAAGCACCCGTAGCACGCCGGGCGAAAACACTACTCATTTGTTCGTAGGTGTAGACTCCTGTGTTGACATCGCGAATCATGTTGAACTTCAAAACATCGAAATCACCAGCACTTGAGTCTTCCGATTTCACATCTTGAGCGGCAAGCCACGGTTCTTTGACCACGAGCATGCAAACACGGCCAGGGTTCAGTCTTTCGTAGCGCTGCCACTTGGCATCATAGACCGCGTATTGAGCAGCCCCATCGTCCCACACCGGATCAAGCATCCACGATGTGTTCACATTCACTTCGATCTCATCACGGATAGGTGCATTCCCCCTAAAGGCCAAGGTCAAAGCAAGAGCAAGGGAAAGAAAGAGCAAAACGAAAAGTTTGTGAGTTCCTGACATGAGAAGTCTCCAGCGCGTGCAGGTGAAGTCCAGTGAGCACCTACAGCATAGCCAATCAAGAACTGAGATAAAGCCGACAAGGTGTCTCACCTCAGATCTTGAACGAAATAAACATCATCGCCCACCCAAGGCAACAAATTCCCCAAGCCCCATCGGTCTGTTATGATTTCGCCATGAAGTATCGCAAACTCGGATCAAGTGGGCTTAGGGTCAGTGAAGTCTCTTTGGGGGGATGGATCACTTTTGGTGGCACCATTTCAGAAGATGTGGCCAAAAAGATTGTGCGTTGTGCCGTCGATGGAGGCGTCAACTATATTGATCTAGCCGACGTCTACGCCCGAGGAGAAGCAGAGCTGGTTGTAGGCGGGTTGCTCTCGGACTACAACCGGGACAACCTCATTCTCTCCAGCAAAGTGTTTTGGCCCATGGGAGACGATCCCAACGAAAGGGGTCTATCCAGAAAACACATCATGCGTAGCGTCGATCGCTCCCTTCGCAACTTAGGAGTGAACTATCTTGATTTCTATTATTGCCACAGAGAAGACCCCGATACCGATTTGGAAGAAACTATGTCGGCGATGGATGACCTCATTCGCCAAGGAAAGATCCTCTACTGGGGCACCAGCGTTTGGTCAGCAAATTCGATCCATGCAGCCCACCGGATGGCCAACGAACGCAACTTGTATCGGCCCAAAGTAGAACAACCCCAATACAGTCTCATTGATCGCCATATCGAAGAGGATGTTATGGCCGCTGCCCATGAGAATGGCATGGGGCTTGTTGTTTGGAGCCCCCTGGGTGGAGGCATGTTGACAGGCAAGTACAACGACGGAATCCCCGAAGGAAGTCGAGCCACCAAGACTCACTTCATGGAGAGCAAACTCACACCAGAAAACCTCGATCGGGTGCGGATCTTTTGTGATTTAGCCAAGCAATTGGGGCATGCGCCGGAGCACCTCGCCTTAGCATGGGTGCTATCTCATCCAGAGATCACCAGCGTCATCACCGGAGCCACTGCGGTTGAACACGTTCAATCAAACTTGCAGGCCGTTGATATCACCCTGGACCCAGTGATCATTGAAGAACTCAACCAACTCTTCGCCCAAACTTAGCCCGACTTACTGTGGTCACTTGACAAGGAGAACGTGACTGGCCGTAAGTGTGGCGAATTCCCCATTGACCCAAGGCTGGGGCTTCTGAATGAGGGCCTGAAGAACAAGGGCGGGACCCGGTATCAGAGAGAGAGGGATATTGAAGCTCAGCTGGTCCTGTCCCGCTGCGTCAAGTGAGAAGAAGGAAAAGGGCCCTTGGAAACCGGAGAAAAGTAAAGACACATCGGTGAAGGTCGGCCCTGTCCCCAGGTCGAAAAGACCGAACGAACCAAAATCCCAACCTCCAGGATTCAAGATTGTTGAGCCGTAAAGTTCATAGAGGGCATTCGGCGTTCCGGAGAAATCCAATGTGAATGACTGACCCCGAATGATGGGAGAAACAAAAGGACCAGGGCGGAGGCCCGTCTCTGCACCATTTACCTCCAATCGGGCATTCGCGGAGTTGGCCTGACCGCCGCCCAGGCTCCGAGGCAAGAAAAAGATTGAGGCACAACCAACGCTCCCCGAGCCAGCCACCGCGACGATAGGTGCGCCAACGATGATATCGCCAAAGCCATCACCATTGGTGTCAAGAGCACCGCTGACAGACAAGCCGAGCTGGCCACCATTCGAATTGCCGTCAACGGAAAAAATCACTGAGCCATCGGCACCAGAATACACTGAAGCTCGGCCAGTGTTCGCGCCATTGAAATCTGCCAACGGCGCTCCTACCACAAAGTCTGGTATACTGTCGCCATCAACATCAGCACTTGCCGCAACAGACTCACCAAAATTATCGCCGAGAGCGCTTCCACCAATCACAAATAGTGAGCTGCCATCAACTCCAGAAAAAACATAGACGACACCTGAATTGGCGGCACCGAGGGTCGCGTTACGAGCCCCTACGAGGATATCGTCAAAGCCGTCGCCATTAAAATCTAACCCGCCGCCAACAGAGTAGCCAAAGCTGTCATAAGAAGCGACACCATCGAAGACATGCAAAACGCTGCCATCAGCTCCTGAGTAGACATAGGCCGCACCGCTATTAGTTCCATTCGTGTCCGCAGTGCTGGCACCCACAATAAAATCTTCTGCGCCATCACCATTAACAT
>WFTN01000413.1 GCA_015485455.1 Planctomycetota bacterium
GATCAATGCGCCGACCCACATCAACGACTCAACCATCAGGCACTTGGGATCGCTACCGAACACTTACTTTCCGGAGGTGCTTCGAGGGGCTACCAGCCTCGGTGGCATGTTCGAAACAGGGGGCATCCCATCGGTGCCGAGCCCGGCAAATCCCGACCCCGCCGGTGGCAACTATTTCATTGGTGGCTACAACCTCCGTGAATACGGCTCCCGTTTTGGTGGCAATTTAGACGGCATTCAAATTGAGTTTCCATCTTCACTCCGATTGTTGCGCGCGGACCGCGATCAAGTCACTTCGATCTTGACACCGAGCACGGATGCCTTCCTCAATCTTCATTACAACATTCCAACTCTGTCAAGCGCCATCGTCACAGTTTCGGCGACCGACGCTTGGGCTTCCGAATGCGGAAGCCGCGGGCGATTCACATTCCACCGTACTAACGGTACAAGTGTGGCTCAGATTGTGCCTTTTACCATCACTGGGAGCGCGACCGAGGGTGCCGACTACTTGAGCTTGCCTCGCTCAGTCACCATTCCTGTCGGTGCCAATGAGACCACCCTTGATGTTGTTCCTTTGGACGATGTCTTGGTGGAAGGCCCCGAATCAATCCGCCTCATTTTGGACGACTTTGGCATGGCAGGGGATTCTTTGGCGGCCGAGGTCATTTTGCAGGATGACGAACCAGATCCAAGCAAGTTGCTCTTTCTTGCCCTGGACGAGGCCTCTGGGGCAGCGGCCGCGGATGACAGCGGCAATAATAACCACGGAAGTTTGCAACCCGACGAATTGACCGGCCCCCAGAGAATCCCAGGCACCAAGGGAATGGCTCTGAGTTTCGATGGTGTGAATGACCGTCTCGTCGTCCAGGATTTCCCCTGGTCGCCCACCGGCGATGCGACTCTATCCTTCTTCTTCCGTTCAACGGTCAACGCCAATAGTGGCTTGCAATATGTTTTCAGCCAAGGCGGCAATAGTGGTAGCCCCCACTCTCTCAATGTCTATTTCATCAATGCCACCGACACACTGCGTTGCGCCCTCTCTTATGGCAATGATCTTTCGGACATCAACACTCTAGACGTCCAAATGCCATTGCGGGATGGATCATGGCATCATGTCGCCTTGACAAGCAATGCCCTGTCCCATGCCCGGGTCTACATTGATGGAGAGCTTAAGGCGTTGACTCATTTGGGCGGAGATGTCCTCGACCCCAATACGGACATCTTTTTCGGCGGTCGCCATGACCTGAATTCAACACGCTTTTTTGCCGGTGATTTGGATGAACTACAAATTCACGCTCGGGAATTATCCAACACGGAAATCCGTTCCCTTGCCACAGGCTTGCCGCCGGAAGCAGCCCCTTATCCTGGTTCCAACGACGACTTGGAAATTCTCACCGGCATTGACGGCCCAACATCTAACTTAGCCATCAAATCAGCTCAGGGTGGGCAAAACTACAATGTCAAGGTTAACTCGCCCAGTGGGACCTTCGTGGGCGGTTGGGCAGGGCTGGGGCTTCAGCCCATGTTGACCGGACTGCCTCCTTACCAACCCTGGTCGCCCAACGTCTACCTGTTTTCCGGTCTGGCGATTGAAGCGATTCCCTTGACGATCCTCGGCGCCAACGGCCTCAGCCTCTCTGGAATTGTTCCCCCCGGTTTGCTGGGATACAGTGCCTTGTTCCAAGGCTATGTTTTTTCTGTCAACGCTTTGAACGGTAGTTACGCCGTAACCGATGGCCACGAGATTCGTTTGTTTTAGATCCCTCGTCCACTCAAGGTGTCATACTTCTCCCGTCGCCCCTGTAAGACAAAGACGATGACGTGGACTTCAAGATCCTTGAGCAGGTTGATGAGGTCGGATCGAAAAGAGTCGGGGCTATCTTGGGAATATATCCATCTTGCACTCCACAAGGGTGGCGAATCCGAGAGAATCCAGCCTACCCCGAATCTTCGAAGCTGGAAGTTAGAAAATCGTTCGGGCCGACGAATTCAACTCAATGCCGCAGCTAACGCCCAGGATAAGAGGCCTTGTTGGCTTTCCACCACTTGGACCACTCGCCAGGGCTATAGCCTAACCCGGTGCCGGTCAATTGGTGGAGTGACGCCGACATCCGGCGGCGCGTGATGCCCACGGAGACCACGGCCACATCCAGAACCACACCTGACTCCACCACGTCGATGATGGGATCGGCGATCACCGCGGCCTGGGCGATTTCGACATCGAAGTCTTTCACGTAGGCCACTTGTTTGCTGAATCGCACATGATTCCTGGCCCCTCCTGGGGTAGTCGTAGCCTCCAAGGCGGCTATCAGAGGCTTGACTGCCCGTTTGTCGCCCAGCATGCCGAGAGCTTCCGCAGCATAAACCCGGGTTGATGCGTACTTGCCGTAGAAGAGCGCACGCTCAAAAGGCCCGATGGTTGTTCCGTCGTCATGCTTCTTCAAAGAGGCCACGGCACATGCCCGCACCTGCCAAGAAGGGTCTCCCAGGGCGCGACGGTAGAGAGGTTTGACTCGCCTGACCTTGTTGCTTTGCCCAAGCATGTAGACGGCTATCCAACGCTGAGGCTCAGTGCCTCGGTCGGAGAAACGAATAGCATTATTGAGTTGAATGTCATCCGGTAAACTATCGAGATTGGCGCGGATCATCGCCGCCCCAAGAAAACTCTGATTTTTCGCTGCAGCATAGAGCAGGTCAACTTCGCGCCGCGCCCAACGGGGCTTTTCACGAGGTTGTGTGTTCTTCTTGGCCAAGCGATACACCGGGGCCAATCGTTTGATCAAACCCCAGGCAAAAGTGTTGTCCGGGTCCAATCTCAAGATGCCGTCAAGTTCAGCGGCGAGCCCAGAAGTGAACCCGCGCCCCAGGCACCACCGCGCCAGCCGCGTGTGGTCCTTCACGTTCTTCGATTGGCCTTGCTTGAGCTCTTTGCGATAGAGCTCGCGAAGTTTATGAGCCTCACGACGGGCGATGATGCTGCCCTCGGGAATAGCCCGTGTTCCCAGCCAAGTCTTGAAGTAGACCACCCGTTTCTTGGTCTTAAGCACAACACCTTCCACAGATTCGCCATTTTTTAAGGTCAAAACGACAGATTTTCTCTGGCGTTGTCCAAGGGTTGGGACGGCCCCAAACACAGAAACGACCAGGACCAAGAGAAGAAGTTTGCGACCTACGTTCATTGTTAGGGCTCCGACGGGCTTTCTCTTCCAGGCGGATTATGCGAAAACGCCCCTGAGAGTATCACTCTAAGTCATAGACTGACGACGACTCCAGAATGCTCAAGATAATCTCGAATCAAGCTCGTGCAAAGGACAATGTGGCCGATATGGGAGCGAATCCGCTCAAAAACGTTTCAATCGTCTTGGTAGAGCCACAGGGCCCCCTCAATGTAGGGGCTTCAGCAAGAGCCATGAAAAACATGGGATTGAGCTCGATGATCGTCGTGGGTGACATGGATCTGACTTCAGACGCATGCCGTCTCATGGCCCCCGGATCGAAAGAAATCTTGGACGCAGCCCTGCAAGTCGCCACCATTGAGGAAGCCTTGAGCCAGGCCACATTCATCGTGGGGACGACGGCTCGGGGGCGCCACCGTCGGG
Source organism: Planctomycetota bacterium (assembly GCA_015485455.1). GTDB lineage: Bacteria > Planctomycetota > DRQF01 > S139-23. The sequence continues at coordinate 3,600 of WFTN01000413.1, forward strand.
CCACCGAAACACCAGCCGCTATCAGCCCCAGAATTTTGTCGATGGCAGCCCATGGCAAGGTGGCCATTCTCTTTGGGCGAGAAGATTCTGGTCTTAGCAAGCATGAAATTGCCCTTTGCCATCATGTGATCTCGGTTCCCACAGATGGAGACCGTGCCAGTCTCAACTTAGCTCAAGCAGTTCTCTTGGTTTGCTATGAGATTTTCCAGCAATCAACGGCTGAAAAAGTCGTGGCCAACGCAGAGTTGGGAGACCTTTTGGTCGGCAACGACTGGGACAGGCTCTACCACGAAATGCTTTTGTGCTGCGCTGAGACTGGCTACATGAGTGCCGGGAACAAGTTGGCTATCGAAGAGAGTTTCAAGCGCCTCCTCAAACTAGGCCCCATCCAGACCCGCGACTCTCGCCACCTCTTCGGTTTGGTGCGACGAGTTGCCAAAATGATCGACGGACGGGTAGAAGCCAACCCATCTCAGAAGTTCATTCCATCAGGGAGAAAGCCCAAGGAGGGCGAAGATTGAGTGACGATGTAATTGCAAAGATCCTGAAACTGCTCAAGGACAACGATGTCGAAATGCGCTGTTCCGCAGCCATGATCCTCGGCAGCATTCGTCCCATGGAAGAACGCGTTATCGAGGCACTGCGATCGGGAATGCGTCGCGCACCCACCCACGCCAAAAGCTATTTCTTGGATGCCCTTCTCAAGACAAAGGATCGTCGCGTCTTACCCGACGTGGTAGCCCTGCTCCACGAAATTGGAAGCATCTCCGATCAAGCCGTCTCGGTGGTGAGAAAATTCGGTGGTCCAGCGCTTCAAGCCATCGAAGACTGCCACCAAGGCCAAAAAAACTGGCACAACGGTGCCTTCATCAAAGCGGTGGCTGGCATTCACCAACTCAAGGCGGTTCGCATGCTGATCGAGCGGCTGCCCTACACCACTTGGGAAGAAGCTCGGGGCACCAGCCTTTTCATCGCCGAGCATTTCGACCGCTACCCGAAATCAGCCCAAAAGTATCTGGAAAAATCGATGCGGGCGATGATCGAAAACCCGCCCCCTGACTTGCCCGGCTATTGCCTCATCACTTGCCTAAAAATGGTTCATCGTTTGGGCTTTCAAGTTGATCCAGATATGCTGCTGACCCACGGTGAATCCAGCGACATCCCTTCTGTTCGCCGCCACGCCTTGGTGGCTCTAGAAGTCCAAGAGCCAGACCCCAAGCAAATCAACCATTTCCGAGAGAGGCTCTACACTCTTCTCGGCCACGACAATCGCGACGTCTCTTTGCCCAGCCTTCACGTCCTTCGCATCTGGACAAAACCCACGGTCCCGGCTGCCAAGCTTCGAGATTTGGCAGCGTTAGAACGGCCCAACCTCAAAGAATTCGCATTCCAAGAATTGTCACGCCGCAAAGATAGAAAACTCGTTACCATTCTCCGGGACCATTTGGGGCATCCTCTCCGGCGCGTTCGCGGGTTCAGTTCTCAAATTCTCATGGCCCAGAAAAACGGCCCAGAGACGGTCTTGGAGTTCTTCAAAAAGGAAGCCACCCCTGAAGTGCGCCGAGAACTCGCTGACGTCATGGCTCAATCCAAGGTCAACTTTCCTGACAGCGAGATCAAGGCGATGCGCCGAAAGCTCGCCTTGGGTTTCACCCAAGAGACCATCGATCACGCTCTGCTCCACTACCTTGGAGCTAAAGATCGAGAAGGGCTGAATGCCTATCTCATTCGGCGTTCAAAGAAACTGATCAAAGATGGTGAGATTCTGATAGCTATCAATTCACTCCAACCCCTTGTTCGTTTTCGCCATGGCAATCATGACGCCCGTTTTCTTTTGGCCTTGGCAAACTTTCACCTAGCAGAAGACACCCAAGACGACAAAGACCGACGCTATCAACGGTGTATCGATATTCTCTCACCTCTATCCCGCGCCCATGGCATTGATCTGGCCAATAAGATCAAGAAAACCAAATCGCTCGCCACCTCAGATCATGTGTCCATTCTGCGGGGCCTTTGCCGCAGAGGTGGCATGGAACGGGGTGTTTGCCGTCAAATATCGGAGTTCATCGACGAGACACAATTAAGCCCCAAGGACCGGAAGACCCTGGGGGAGATTCGAAAAACCTTGAGGAAATAAAGTGGCTAAGAAGAAGCGCAAAACTTCGACCAACCGATACGAGCACTTAGCCCGTGCTCAAGTCCAATTAGATTTCCACCAGGATGGTCCCATTACCTCCCAAGAGGTGAAAAAGAAGACCATACGATTTCTTGAGCAAGCCAAGAAAAAGGGTCACAAGAAGGCACGGATCATCACTGGAAAAGGCATCCATTCCAAAGGAGCGCCCCTCGTGAGACCCCAAGTGAAACGGACCCTCATCGAGCTCGAATCCCAAGGAATCATACATGCCTTCTACCCGGAAAGTGCCCGGCATGGTGGCGACGGGGCCTTTGTTATTGACCTATGACGACAACATCTCTGGATAGAAAACCTGAGCCAGCTCTCCCGTTAGCTCAGTAATCTGCATGATCTCGGCTTCCGTCAGCCTTTCCTTCCAGCTATCGATGGCCTTTCTACTATCCCGAGGCTTATAGGTCGTAGACGGACCTTGATTGCTTTTGGCCGAAGTGTAGTTCTCAATGTAGACCTTCACTTTTGGTGTCATCGACAAGCCCAAGCCTTCTAACATCGTGGTGAAGCCTCTCAGAGGATCCCCAGCAACATCTTCATAGCGTACAAACTGCCAGCCAGGGTATTGCTCGCGATAAGTACGAATTTGATGATGAAGAATGGTCCACAAATGACACCACTTAGCGATTTTGTCGTCAGAGTTTTCCATCAGATAAAACATAAGGCTGACGATCTCTTTAGGAAGCTTCTTCATGAGCCCTTCTTGCTCTGACAGGTTGCGAAAACTAAATCCCCAGTTCGCCACCTTCAACGAGGCCACAAAAGCCCAGGGAGAGCGAATTGTGCAAATAACATCCATGCCATAGCGCTCATAGAGCCAACCTGCAGAAAAGAGAGCCAAGGGGTCTTTCACCAATACCCGAGGGTTCTTAGCGGCCTGAAGAAAGTGCCAAGCGAATCGCAGAGGAGTTTTCAATCCAGCATCGGTGGCCCGGCAAACTCCCAGGGCATATCCAACGGCCCCTGATGCCAAGACCGCGTCAAAGGCCCGTTTCAAGTCTTCCTGCTGGTCAGAAGAATCGAAGTCAGCATAAGATCGATTCAATTGGACGCCAAAACCGTAGGGTGGGAAGTTCTTATTGAACGGTTCCAAGAGCAAACGCATACGGCCGTGTTCAGCAATCGTATTGCCAATCCATGTGGTGCCCGAACGATGGGGGCCGGTCACCAGAATGTGCTTCGAGTCAGTCGACAAGGATTTCATCCCAAAAAACGAACCATCGAATGAGCCCAATTTGCTCTTTGTCCCGTCATATTAACAGGAGACGCTCAAAGCTTATAGGACGAAGGTTCTTCAGAATGTGGCCCTTCATCCCGCAAACCAATGCCGATGCGAACAGTCCGCAACGATGGCATATGGCGATTCTGAATGAAAACGAGCCTCTATTGCACCCCGTCAATCTTAAATTGAATTCTTCTTCCGAGGGGGTCCGCCGTGCACTATGAATCCAAGAAACCAATTATCTCTGTTGTCATTTTTATCGGATTAGCAAGCTTCCTGGGATTAACTGCCCTCTGGCAAGAAGGCAATGAAAATGACATTCAAGTCTTTGAGATAGCCCAAGTCACGGGCTTGTCATCACCGTCACGGGCGATGAGATTAAGACCTTCGGGCCGCACCCAGGGCCGCATGGACCACTCTTCTCTACTTCAAAGTGGCCCTTCAAAACCGCAAACATCCCTTTCATTCCGTCTGGCAAACCTTTCTGGTGAATTGGCCCCAAAGGAGGCGACCATCACCCTCACCGAGATGATTCCTGAAGCCCAAGAAAGGACACCCCCTTGGAATCAAAGTGCAATTTGCCGAGAAGGAGCAGCCCGCTTCACAAACTTACCTCTCAATAGAGAATTCCAAGTAGAAGTTCGTTCCCATCAGCTCTTTCCCTGTGTCTTTACTGTGGAAGGACCCAAGACGACTCAAGACGAGTTGCCATTCGAAATCCCCCTTCAAGAGCGACGCCTGCGCTGCAAACTCTACGGTGATGACGATCGGCTCCTCAACTACGAGTGGGTCATTGTTGACCTCTTCACCGGCCAATCCCCCAATCAAGCGAGACGAAGAATCCCCACCCAAGGGATCGACAAAAATGGCATCCTCCAGCTTATCCTTTTTCATCCTCCAAAAGGAGAGTTCCGTCTCCGCCTTTCCCAAGATGAAGGAAAAGAACTCAGTCGTATGAGCCGAACCTGGATTGAGTTAGGACCGTCAACACCAAGCACCTCAGATTTAGGAGAGATCAAACTTACCCAACCTCCCCTCTTCGCCTCAGGAACCATGCACAAAGAAGACGGAAAACCACTTGGCCATGTCCGCTTCCAAGTCTTCCGCCAGACCTCCTATGACGGACCATGGGAACTCGATCCTTCCATGGCAACAAGCGCTGACTATAAAGGCAATTGGACCCTCAGAGCAGAACTGGGTTGCGATCTCCTCAAGATCATGCCCTTGTCCTGCGGTCAAGAAACCAGAGAAGAACTCTTCATTCCCCGGGGCACAACAAATTTAGGGATCCACATGTATCCCACGGAAGACTTCTAAGCAAAGCGCTTACGGAGCGGGGGGGGGGTGGCCCATGATGGCGTAACTTTGGAAAGCATAAATAGGCTAATGCCATTGCCCACGTGGGCCACCCTTTCTTGTTTCATTCAAAACGGCTGAGCTTTGAGAAGAAGAATCTCGGCAATTCTAAAAAGCATTTGACAGGGATGGTTTCAGATGATTTGATCATCCTGTAGAGATTGGAAAGAGGCGCACAC
>WFTN01000414.1 GCA_015485455.1 Planctomycetota bacterium
ACCAGAGACTGTGCGGTAGGCTTCGCCATTGAAATCAGCGTCATAGCCCGCATCAATGAGAGCTTGAACTTTCTTTTCTTCTTTGGCTTTCCAAGAAATAAACTGTTCGATTTCTGGGTGATCCATATCCAAGATGACCATCTTCGCCGCACGTCGCGTGGTTCCTCCAGACTTGGTTGCACCTGCTGCCTTATCCAGAACCTCCAAGAAAGACATGATACCCGATGACGTGCCACCACCACCGAGGAGTTCCCCTTCACCACGAATACTTGAGAAGTTCGTTCCTGTTCCAGAGCCAAATTTGAAGAGTCGCATTTCACGCTTCACAGCTTCGGCAATGTCGAGCAAATCGTCTTCGATACTTTGAATGAAGCAAGCGGACATTTGAGGATAGGTGTAAGAATCAGGGGTTAATTCAATACGACCATTCTTTGGATTCCAATGCCAATTGCCTACAGCCTTGCCGGAGATCCCGTGCATGTGTTTCAGGCCGCAATTGAACCAGACAGGGGAATTGAAGGCGCCGCGCTGGGTCACCAACATAAAGGTCAATTCATCTTCGAAAGCGTCTGCTGCCGCTTTGTCTTTGAAATAACCCCCTAAGACATCGCCACCATGACGAATGGTATTCGCGACCCGGCGGACAACTTGACGAACAGAAACTTCGTGTCCAGTTTCAGGAACACCAGCTTTGCGGAAATATTTGGAGACGACGATGTCCGTGGCCAACTGAGACCACTCGGCCGGGACTTCGACATTATCCATCGAAAAGACAACAGAGCCATCGGGATTCTTGATGGAACTTGAGCGATGGGTCCACTCGATGGTGTCAAAGGGATCCGTACCTTTCTTGGTGAACTGACGCTCAAAGGCGAGTCCCTTCATTCCCATTTCTGGTACTCCTCCCGCCTGCACTTTTGCTGTTTGCCGTGACTTCTTTTTCTGCCCGCTATTGTCCTTCGTCGGTGTCGACATTCTATCCCCTTTCAACTGGCATCTCGAGTCACTTCGCTGCAGTGACTCTCCCCCCGATTCAATTCACCCAAATGGTCAATTGAGTACTTTCCCTGGCTCTCTCAATGCTGCTTTTTTTGCGAAATCGGTTAACTGCGAGAATCCGAAAAAATGGCCTGTTTGGTATCAAAACCAACCCAGACCGTCTTTTAAGGCCGCATTCCTCATTTGACCGAGCTTCGGCACTCCTGGGGTGTTTGCCCCTGGCAACCACAACATGTAGTAGATGGCGCTGATACTACAACAATCAAAATGGGAGTCAACGCCCCTCTTCGAGAAATTGGATGCCGTCTTTGACATCTCTTTCCCTCAGGGGGGTAAGGGGCAAACTAAGAAACCATGGGGACAGAATGTACAGGTTGAAACGAGATTTTCGACAAAGGGCTTTGTTATTCATTGGATGCCCGTTCTGAGCAATTTGGGAGCGATTCACCAACGGTTTTCGAGTTGCCAAAACGACGCTTCCATCCGTAAAACGCCCCGAAAAAACAGGGGCAAGAGACCGAAACAAAGGGACCTATTTGCATGGAAAAATCTGAGCAAGCCGTGAACGGGATGGTGCGAACAGTTGGAATCGGCTCTCTTCCCTTCTGCCAACATGAACCGGCTCGCGATCATATCGCGAGGTACTACGATATTCCGTATTTGCCCCAAATTGCCGAAGGAGATGGGGATGGCGGCATGTTGGCCCTTCTGTTGCCCCCAAAGCTCAACCGCCGCAGTCTCTCTGGCTTCGGAGTCGCCCTCACCGACATGATAGAAGAAGAATCCCTGTTAGACGCATTTGAAGCAGTCCCAGAGAACATCGACGGATGTTTGGCTGTTCAGGGGGCCCGAGGGGCCTCATCTGTCTTTCGGGGAAAGAAACGGCCTCTCCTGAAAGCCCAAATCATGGGGCCCATAAGTTTGCTCCAAACCATCCGCGACGGTGCATCTAGGCCTCTATGGAGTGCCCCCCAATTTCACCCCCAGGCCTTGTCATGGACCATCGCCTGCGCCCAAGCGATTGCCCAAGCTCTCCAACCTCTATGTGAAGAACTCACCCTGTGGTTAGACGAGCCCATGTTAGGACTCATCAATCAACCAAGCGATCGTGAGAAAGCCAAAGGCCTCATCTCCTCATGGAATAGGGC
>WFTN01000415.1 GCA_015485455.1 Planctomycetota bacterium
ATGCCCAAGCCCCTGGCATGAATGCCAGGGAGAGGGGCCTACTCACAGCCCAAAAATCTCAGATTGTGCATGTTTGCCGGAAGCCCACCAGCGCTCTGGCTCCTCGGAACTGGAAGGCGGCAAGAGACGCTGCCACCACTCCTGACTCCGTCTGAAGGACTGAGTCGACTCATCGCCTCCCCCCAACAACTCATCAAATCGACGGCGATTGGGCCAACAGGCACGCCATAGGGTGGAAGAGATCCCTCCTCTTTTCGCAAGCGGTGGCGCAATCAACCCTGAGGGGAAACGAAAGGGGCGAACTATGGGTCGCTTACGATTGTCTTACTTCGTCGTTCTTGCCTCGATCAATTCTTGAGCTTCTTTTAGGAAACCTTGGTCCTCTTTTTCTGGCGAGGATTGAGCGTTGATTTTGTTAGTGAGAATCGTAAGAAGCTCCTTTGCTTTGTCTTTGTGTTCAAGTTGCCAATGACACATGGATAAGAAAGCTAAGTCTCCAATTAGGAAATCGCTGGGCACTACTGTGTTGTCTGGCGATCTCATCTTGGCGTTCGTTCTTGAAGACTTTTGGAGAGTTATTAGGCTCTCTTGAATCAGGCCTACGCGGTATTGAGCGACGCCCAATGTGTTTTGAATATACCCATTCTTTGGTAAAAGTTTCGAGGCTTTCACCGCCCACGTAAGTGCTGACCTGTAGTCCTGAGCACTCCTCTTTGGTTCCACAACAATTCTCCAGGCGTCCTTGTTATGCCGATTAGCACGGAATCGAAGAGATAGACTAAGCTCCTTCTTCATTGTGTTGCGCGAGGATTCCGTGCCACCACTCACTTTATCAAACGCCGCCTGAATCTCTTCAGATGAAGATTCGTTGCGAATAAGCGGCCATATGCTTTCGAGTGCTTGCCGAAAGTAGTCTGTTTGAGTCCCTGTGTGAACGCATTCGAATGCTTGCCACAATAACCAAGTTTCCTCCTTCTTTGGCTGCGCAAGGCACAGGTTCTTGAGTAGGCTTCTCCAGATCGCCTTGGCCGTAACCGCGTCTCCAGTTTTGTTCAGGGCAATAACCATGAGCGCGAGTCGGCAAGCGCCCAAATTTGAGTCCATAATCAGGGGACCGTTATTGTCTAATAATCGGTGGCGTTCCTGTTTCCCTTTTGGTGAGCCAATGGTTGGTCCGAATCCCGAGGCGCGTGTAATTGCCGATAATGCTATGTCGTAGTAGCCAAGTCGCAAAAGCAAGAGCGCCAGAGCTACCCGTCCTTTTTTCCGCATTCCATTGTTCACGAGTACACTTGTTTCGACATAAGTAAGTTGTGCCCCAAGAGGCTTGAGATCCTTGGCCGAGGTTTCTTGTGCAAGAAGATCCGCCCAACAAAGGCGAAGCATGTCTTCGGGACTCGGTGGATCTATTGTTGAAATCTGATCATAAACTGCGCCGAAAGCCGTGTCTTTGGCGGCGCGCACTGTGGCAATCTGAGCCAATTTCTGCCGTGGCAATCTAAGATGGGCGTCCAAGCCTTCGATGAGTTCGTTTGCTCTTCTTTGGGAAAAGATGGCTTCAAGTTTCCTCGTTTGCCTGGCAACAGCGTCGCTTGTTTCCGGCGTGATGCCAGGCTTCGTGCAGATCGTTCTCTCGAGCTCGAGCGGTGTCATGGAGTTTGACTTGAAACTTGTGATCAGTCGGGTTGCTTCAGCATTTGCGATGACATTGTTGGGTACCTCGTGGAGTTTCCTTTCCTCCTCAGAGAGCGAATGAGGGCGTCGTCGAAACGCTTCGATCTTGGGATTCAAACTAATTCTGAGTGATTCTATTTTGGAATCGGATCTGGAATTGACAACGATCTCGTTCTTAGTTTTACCAAATTCAAGCGAGGGGTCGGAATGTCTTCCGACTTCCCGCAAAACGACTAAGGCATTTAAGCGTGTGTCCCACACTCGCAGTTTGCTGTCTTGAAGCAAACCAAAATAGTGTGAATCATGACTAAACGCGTATCTGGTGCCGCCGTTGGGCCGTCGTAACAAAAGCTCTTGAGTGTCGAGGTCCCAAAGATACAGCTGCTGATTCACGTCGTGGGCCACCAGCAAACGTCTATTCTGGCTTGTACGTCCAATCGTAAATCGTACACCGAATCCCTTGATTTCTTGGATGAGTCTTCCGTCCTTAGTTCGGCGGAGCCGAAGAGTTCCGCTTTCGGTGCTAGAAACGATTGCCTCTTGTTCTTCGGAATGTAGACCGTCTTTCGAAATTAGCCACTCGCCGCGTGGCCATAAGAACGGCTTTGGTTTCCCAAATTCGAAGGTTGCCCATTGTCCAGTCCATTCAATTGCGCTTGGATCTGACATTGCGATCAAAGTGCCGTCCTCCGAGATGGATTGAATTAACCACGAGACATTCGTAGTCCTTTGCCAGAAATGGCGCATCTTTCCAGTGCTGGAATCCATCAAATAGACACCCGGCGGGTCGTTGGTGTCGCCAAATTTTTTTTGAAGAGCAATATATTGACCTTGCCTGCTAAATCTTGCACTTGCCTGGCTGTAGTCACCACCCCAAGTTCTTATTATGGATCCGGTGTCCGAGTCCAAGATCGCTGTCTCAAGTTTCTGTCGCAATAGCAGTCGCTTTGAATCAGGACTGAACCGAAGCCCACCATCCGTCCTTCCCCCTTGAGGGCGGTAAGTTCCTCGTAGGACTACTTGAACATTATTGTTCTCTGCATCGACAATCATTGCGCTTCCGGAGAATCCGCCGAACTTCACAAGGAACCTCAAGGCGCCTGCGCAAGTGCGAACGCTTCGGATCGGAGCTGATTCTTGGCTAATACCAACCGGATTTACACGGCGTACATTATCGAAAGTAATTCTTGCGATCCATTTGTCACCAAAGCAAAGTGCGCTGTTGCTTGAACCGCTTTGGACAACCCCCTTTGCCCCAACTGGAACAGAGAATTGAGCCATAAGTTCGCCTGAAGTGGCATTCCATTTGAATCCGTTCCCTTTTGAATCCAGTCCCACGATGCACTCATGAGCCGGAGCGTCGATAAGGAACATTGAAGATAAACCCTCGGACATAGACAATGAAGTGTTCTTAAGGTTTGACTCTAAGTTACTAATTATCCAGCTTGATTCGCTGCTCGTTGAATTGGGCAAATATACGAGTACACGTTTGGAATCTGGGTTGCAAATCGCGCTCTCACCTAGTTCATATTGCGTTTGAATCGTCCCCTGATTCGCATCAATCCAAAGGACTGTTGGGGGCCCCTCTTGAGGGACGTGAGAGACGACGAACCCCTTTCCGTCATCGACGACCATTTCGTTGGGAACTCCCGTGACTCTTCCGCGCCAACTCCCGAGCAGCTGGCCATTGTTGGTATTCCAGAGTCGCATCCAATGACTATCGTCTGACGTCAGTAAACGCTGACCTGCGTTAAGAAACGTTGCGGATCTGAAGTTCCTCGAAGGCGAGTTGATTGCTGTCAACGGCCCATTGAATTCTCCGCCAAACAATTGGATCGTATTGTCGTACAGCAAGAACACCTGTTCGTTGCCTTCGCTATCCATAATCCAAGAAATCTCTTTGGCAGGGTGCGGAATTGTTCCAACGATCTGTAGGTCAGTGGAATCAATGACATTTGTCGTGTCGTGTCCGCCAACGAGAATTCGTGATTCGTCAGGGCTGAATGTCACTGACGTTGCAAATAGAGGAGCGGTTTTCGAAGATTTGATCAATTGACCATTTCTTAAGTCGTGCATTTCAATAAGGGGGCCTCGAATAAGAATGGCTTTGTCGCCATCCCTGTTGATTTTTACTGCCTGCACTCCACGGCTTGGGCCGGGAATTCCGGCAATGACACGGCCACTCAGTGATTCGACCAAATTGCCGTCCTTTACGGCCCGTCGATTGTCAGGGCTGACAAGTGCTTGTTGTTTTGGGCGTGTCGTTGCTGTTCTTGTGGTCGAGGCGCTTGGCGGAAGCTGCCAAATGCGGGCGGTCTGGTCGGTTGCAGCTGTGACCAGTCTCGAACCATCGGGGCTAAAAATCAGCGACTCAATTGTTCCCTTGTGGCCAACTAGTTCTTCAATTATCGACCCAGTAGTATCCCGTAGGACAATCGCATTGGCATCTATTGTCGCCACGACGTTATTGAAGACACGCAGTCTTGTGCTTAGATAATCTTGTTGGCCTGGTTCCCAGGTGGCGAGCAGGCGACCATCGTCAACTGCTCGAAGAAACACGGCGTGGCTTCTCTTCTTTCGGATCAAGAGAGCATCGCAATCGCCCGCCGTGGTCCCAGCCAACACTTTGCCTATACTTCTTGCGGTCCAGACGTGCAGTTCAGTTCCGTCTCTTACCCTCAAAACCGTCACTTTCATATCGTGGGTTTTGCTTTCCTCGATGGTTACAATTATGTCTTGTTTAGGCAGTACATAAGCCTCAAACGGAAACTCAGTCGGTCTTTGCTTCTTGTAGGATTCACATTGATTTAAGACGTCCCAGCTCTGAATCAAACCATCACTCCATACGCAAATAAGTCTATTGTCAGGCAGAAAGGCCATGTCTTTAGTAAAGCCGAGTTTCCGGTTCTCTTCGATGGCGATCTTGCCGGTTTGCGTATCCCAGATCCTTAGCCGAGGCTGATTGAGTGCATCACTCGCTCCACCGCGGTAATAGCCCGTTAAAACGGCGACAAATCGAGCACCATTGCTTATTCTCACTGAATGGATAAACGGGAGATCGCCAAATTCGACATCAAGGACGTTACAGTAGCCTTCTGGATATGCCTTGAGAATGGCAACACGACTCAGCTCTTTCCCACTGTGCGCATCCCAAACACGAATTGTGTAGTCGGAAGAGACCGTAACAATTCGGTCGCCCCGAGGCGAGAATTCTGCCCACTTAACGATGTCGCGGTGGCCCACGAGGACCGCATGTCGATACCCAGTCTCGGCATCCCAGATGCGTACTCGCCCATCATTTTCACTTGCCGTCAAAACGAACTTGTTGTCGTGGCTAATACGGATCACGCTTAGAGACTTACTGGGGATTTTGATGGTGCTCAATTCTCTTAAGCGGCCCAATGCTAAATGTATG
>WFTN01000416.1 GCA_015485455.1 Planctomycetota bacterium
GCCATTGGTATTGTGGTCAAAGAACGGACACTTGCGGATTCCACGAAGAAACCAGCGTCGTCTCGTCTTTTCTCTCGAACACAGACATTTGACGATGGCGGTTGGCGGTCTCGGGTGGAGTTGGACGCCCATGCTGCCATGGCTCCAATTCGCAGTTTGCAGAGTCGTTTCTTGGGCGTGGGTATGATCATTATGATGTTGGCTCTTGCCACAGTGCTTGTGACAGTCGGATTCATTGTGCTGCCCCTGAATAAGCTGCGCTCCGCCGCTGAGCAGATTGGTTGTGGAGACCTGAAAGTGCGTGTGCACGTCGATTCCGACGACGAAATCGGGGTTGTGGCGTCTTCGTTCAATGCCATGGCCGAAGCGGTTGAGAGTCGTACTCATGACCTCGAGAGAAAACGGGACGAGTTGGCCCTTGTAGTTCAGTCTATGCGGGATGGACTTTGCCTCATGGGAGCAGACAACGAGGTGATCTTGTCGAATGCCGCCGCAGAACCAATCCGTGATCTCTTCCGCACCCGTAGTGAAGCAACGGCCCGGCTCACCTGTGCCGCCGTCGACAAAAACTGCGCCGATTGTCTGCTGGGCTGTCACAACGGTGATCAGACTTGTGAGCTTGAGATTGAAGGACGCACTTTCGAGGTGACAGCAACCACCTTACCCACAGAAACCGGTTTGGTGGGGCGCCTTCTTGTCAGTCGCGACATAACGGAAAGGCTGAAGATCGCCGAGCGCCAGTCTTTCCAAGAGCGCATGAGTGTGGTGGGGGAGGTCTCCTCTGCCGTGGCCCATGAAATCAACAACCCCTTGGCCTCAATTTCCATGTACAACCAAATGATGGCTGATGAACTGGAGGTTGACTCTCCTTTTCACGAGCATGTGGAAGTGATCGGTCGCAACACGAAAGCTTGTAAGCGAGCCATTCGTGACCTGCTTGACAACGTGCGCGGTGGAGATTCCGAGATTGTTGAATTGGACCTCATTGATGTGGCCGATGATGTCCAGCGATTCTTGAGCCCCTTGGCGAAGAGCCTGGGGGTGACGATTTCTTGTGATCTGGAAGAACAAGAACTCTTGCTCTTAGCCGATGAATATCAGTTGCGGCAGGTCTTGGTGAACTTAGTCATGAATGGAGTCCAGGCGGCGGGTGGCGAAGGATCCCACGTCAGGCTTCACTTGAATCGATCTGGAGATTCGGTGATCTGCGATGTTTCCGACGATGGGCCTGGGGTTCCGCCTGAGCTTCGGAAGCGAATTTTTGACCCCTTCTTCACTACCAAAGCTCCGGGGGAAGGAACGGGTTTGGGTTTGCCAACTTCTCGCCGGATTATTGAGGAGTTGGGTGGTCAACTTGAGCTTAGAAGTGAACAGGATGGCTCGACTATTTTTAGGGTGACCATGCCAGCATTTCATCCGAATCGCCCAAGCCAAGCGGGAAGTGAGAGCCGAGCGAACAAGGAAAGCGAGTTTCAATCATGATTGATAGGAAGACATCACTGCAAGGCTTAGGTGTTCTCATCGTCGATGACGAAGACGATGTGCGCCGAGGACTGATGAAACTTGTCTCAACTTTAGGAGCTGATGTTTCTTGCGCACCTGATGGCAAGAGGGCTCTCGAGATCGTTCGCCAAGGATCTGTGGACGTGGTGGTGTCGGACATACGCATGCCAAGAATGACGGGAATTGAACTGTTAGAGACGATTCAAAGTGAAACTTTACCCGTTGAAGTCCTCCTCATGACCGGTTTTGGCACCATCGAACTGGCAGTCGAATGTATGGGGCTGGGGGCTGCCCATTTTATCGCCAAGCCTTTCGACAATCATGAAATGCTGCGGTCGATTTCTTCTATTGGCGAGCGCCTTCTCAGCAAGAAGGACAAACCTAAGGCCCGTTCTGGAAAATTCGTGGCCCATGCCGACACCATGCGCAACCTTATGGCCGAGATCGATCGCATTTCATCGACGGTATTGCCGGTGTTGATCGAAGGTGAGACGGGGACGGGCAAGGAAGTTGTGGCCCAGGAGATTCACCGTCGGAGTCAAGCAAGCAACCGGAGGTTTGACGCGGTCAACTGCGCTGCCCTTCCTGACACTTTACTCGAATCGGAGTTGTTCGGTCATAAGGAAGGGGCTTTTACCGGCGCCACAGAAGATCGGGAAGGACTCTTCCAAACGGCTGACGGCGGGACCGTCTTTCTGGACGAAGTGGCTTCTATGTCACCGGCGTTTCAAGGCAAGTTGCTTCGCGTCTTGCAAGATAAAGTCGTGCGCCCCTTGGGTGGCACCGAAGATATACATGTCGACTTTCGACTCTTAGCCGCCACGAATCAAGATCTCGAATTGATGGTCGAAGCAGGCAAATTTCGAAGTGACTTACTCTATCGCCTGCGCGTTCTTCATCTCAAAATCCCCGCACTTCGAGATCGTCCGGACGACATCTCCGCGCTCTCTCAGCACTTTGTTCAACTGCACAATCAAGATTGCCGCTCCTCGTCAATGCGCCCCCCAGAAAGTGATATCGAAACCGATCGTTTCTTGCGCAGCCACGCTTGGCCTGGAAACGTGCGTGAACTCGAGAACGCCGTGATGCGTGCTCTTGTTGCATGCGCTGGAGCCAAGCTTTCCCCTCATCATTTCGACATTGTTCCGATCAAAGTTGATGGTGCTAGCTATGACGAAAGCAAGAAGTTAGCTATCGAACGTTTTCAGCAGCGTTACGTTGAAGATGCTCTCCGATCATCCCAAGGAAACGTCTCCCAGGCTGCCATGGCCTGCGGTCTCACTCGCGCTGCACTGCAAAAGATCATGCGCAAACTTGACATCCGCCGAGAGCATTTCATGGAGCGTTGATCTCATCGCGGTGCCCATTCAGTGTTGCTTTGTTTTTGAGCCCGAATATTTTGAGATTTTGCAGTCCAGCTCTTTAGCTTCTGACGTCTATACCGCCAGAAGCAACGATGACAACAAACAACCACGACAACTTTATTCTCGCTGTTTTTTCAACACCCGATCATGGGGCGGCCTTCTTGGCGATGTTCCTGGGCCATCGATTCCTCCAGGCCTTTGACCTCTCCACCTTGACGTTAGTTCCGGGAACTCACGTTGATGGAGATCTTCGACGTCACGAGTTTGACTTGCTCTTCAGGTTGGAAGGGCCGAAAAAGCCTGTTTTCATCTACGTCCTCATCGAACACCAAAGCACGCCCTTTGCCATGATGCCGGTAAAACTGTTCCGGTATGTGAGTAAAATTTACTCCTTCTTGGGAGTGGAGAATCGTAGCCGCCGCGAACTCCCAGAGATCATTCCTGTGGTTCTCTACAATGGCGCCAAGAAATGGTCGGCACCCTTATCCCTAACCCGAATAATTCACGACCTCGCGGCCGCCAGGGACGGCATAGCGCCCGTACTCTGCATCAGCCGCCCCTCACGACCACGTGGTCGCAGCAGGGCGACTTCTTTGATTACGAACACTCTGCCACCCCAGGCTGGTTTCTCTCAAGCCACTCTTTGACTATCGTTGTTGACTTCACGTCACGATTATTTTCTTAAGAATTCTCTTGTGCAATTGCTTGCACTCAGTTTACTGTGTGAATCCGTTAGAGAGTCAGACGCGCCCACTGTCAATCTTGATCGTCAATTTGCGCTGATTTAGAATTCATGGAAGGAAAGCCGATGAGAAGTCTCGTATCCCTAGTTCAGCAGTTCAGCAGTTCAGCAGTTCAGCACGACAGTCATGGTCCTTTGCTGCCTAACCTTATCGGCGTTTAGCCAAGGGCCTGGGCCTTACCCGACTGAAGCTCCAACCCATATTTCAGTAAGGAGTGGCAGTTGGAGTTCGCCTTCAACATGGACTCCTATTGCTCCCGTCACGACATCTTTTCCCGCCCTGTCGACAGACGTTATTCACATTCAAGCTGGGCATACTGTGAGGCTGAATCTTATTATCGATTGCGCCAAATCAATCATTGTAGACGGCACTTTGATAGTCGAAAATAGCCTCCAAAGTTGGTGTTTTCAGCTTCTCTACATTCGCAACGGCGGCAAACTGAAAGTCGGCACGTTTGCTGCTCCCTTCACGGGCAACCTGAACATCACCTTAGAAGAAGACGCTTCCAGCACGCCCCCAAGACCAGGGCGACTGTTTGTTGATTCCGGCGGTGACATCAAAATGTGGGGCAATCAGAACGGCCAGCTCCCACACAGTCGTCTTTCCGAGACTCTTTTCACTGGTCAAACTAAAATTCGATGTGTTGGCAATCCTGGCTGGGCAGTGGGCGACAAGATCGTCGTCGCCTCAACGGACTACGACACCAATTTAGCCGAAGAATTCGCCATAACCTCTGTCACCAATCTGACAGCACCTACACGAGTAGAGTATGGCATTGATCACCCGGCTGTCTACCAGCATTTTGTCGGTACACTCCATGCTGGCCCTCCCAAGTCCATGACGATTGCGGCGGAAGTGGGTCTTCTTTCTCGTAACATCACGATTCAAGGGCCGGCCGTCCCCACCACAACGAAGTGGGGCGGGTTTATCCGGTTCGGCGAAAACCCGCAGCCCGGTACTTTACCAACGGACCACACGCCAGCGGCTCCAGCCCCCAAGGTCAACATCAACTGGGTTGAGTTCACTGGCCTTGGCAATCGTCTGGTAGAAGGGGAATATCCCATCCATTTCCACTAC
>WFTN01000417.1 GCA_015485455.1 Planctomycetota bacterium
ATGTTGCGAGTGTGGAAGTTGATGTCGCTCAAGGAGCAGATATTGCTGTGCCTTCAGTGGAAGTGGGGTTCTCTGGACTTTACCTGAGGCTCTCTCCCTGCGTCGAAGGCGACCTACTTGGCCTTGACTTCCGCATTGAACTCAATCATCAAGAATCCTCCAACTTAAAGCACGCCAAATTCAAATCCCAAGACCAAGACTTGGTCTTGCCACGAATACAATGGCAACAAGCTGCCGGTCACATTCGTTGCCGAGCTGGTCGATACGCTCTCTTAGCCGAATTCGGCTTGAAGAATGGCAAAATAGCCTTAGTGATCGCACGTCTCCAAGATGCCAAAGCGCGCTAGAAGGCTCCCCCAAATATCCGTGGCTTTGATAAAGTCAAGAGCAGGGATTCGAGCCCGTAGCGGGCAAGAAGTCAGCCGATGTCACTTTGCGGCCAGGCGAACGTCGGTGGAAGGGGATAGGCGGATTCGGCTTTTCGGTTTGCGTCGACAAGGCTTCGGTGACTGGCACCGAACTTGTCAACGTTCCGAATTTAGATGGACGGCGGGCGCGAGACAGACAAAATTTCGCCAACCAAGGTGGTTTCAGGCAGCGCGACGATAGAAGGATAAAAGACCGCCGAGTCGTTCGTCACGGACGACTTTCCCTTTCTTGACATGTACAAGCCAGTAACACACGACCCCCAATTGCAAGAATCCTACTATCTGCTATCGATGGCATCTGATCTTCCCCCAGTTTAGAAGTCTTTCCGCAAACCAACTCGACTGCGTCCATCGGAATACCAACTCTCCATTTCGGTGAATTTTCGATATCCTTCTCGCTCATAGAATCTCAGTGCCTTGTCGCCGGAAGTCCAAAGGAAAACATGTCTTATCCCAAGATCTTTCATTTGAACTTCTAGATTGCGCAGCAGTTCTGCCCCTAAGCCTTTCGAACGACTTGCTTGCTCCACGAATAGATCGGTAACATGAAACCAACCGGAGTAGTGTTCACCATTTCTGAACGCGAGACCTGAAGAACAGCCGACGAACTCGTTTTCTCTTGATGCCACAAAACTGAATCGTTCGGAACTTTCCAATTCGACACCTTCTTTGAGTGAAAGTTCGTCGAACCCTGAGTTCATTCGATTGGTCTCTTTCACCGTCAAATCGCGGCGTTCGATACGTATGTCAGTCAATTCTTGCTCTCCCGTTGTCACCAGGCTCTATCGTATCAGGGCAGAACTTGGCAAACCCGTGTCTTGGGTTTCGCGGCGGCTATCTTGTCGCGACCAAATCCAAGGAAGTCCGCATTCTCAGTTCTCGCCGTAGGCCCCGACGATGATGTTGTCTGGTTTGACGTCTAAATTGTCCAACAGAATTCTGCGAATAGCTGAGGATGTTTCAGGATCAGGTATTTGTCTTGAATCCGTTACAGCTGAGGGTTCATCTTGCGACGATACATCCGAATCCTCTAACCTGCAAGTATTGCTCACCGACAAGAACTAAGAAATCCTAAGGCGCATTGTAGTCTCCATCGATCCATCTTGGAGACATTCAGTGCGGTTGGACACGCGGTAATTGGTTTCGTAAGGTTGATGGTTCGACGCCGAAATTGGCTGCTTCAGTTGATACGGCAATGTTTCCCGTTCTTGGGAAACCCACCTATGACCAATCAAGAGAAAAACTATGCGCTCTGTTTTCCTACCAACGTTGTTGTTCGTGGTTTTGTCCGCGCTCACTTGTGGCCAAGTTTTGGGTCAAGAATCTACGAGCAAGAGAGCACTTTCTATTGACGAGTATGCTCAGTGGCGGCGCATTGGTGCTGCATCCGTTTCTGAAGATGGTTCATGGGTGACATACAGTCTGACTCAAAGAGAAAAAGACGGGAGTCTCTTTGTTAAACATCCCGAAACAAAGAAGGTGCACAAAATTGAGCGGGGCTCCCGGGCACTCCTTTCGGACGACTCTAAGTGGGTGTCTTACATTTTGAGTGTTCCTTTCGAAGAAGCTGAAAAACTGAAGAAATCCAAGAAGCCTGTCATTCACAAGGGCGAGCTCATGAATCTTTCTACCGGTGATAAGATTACTTGGGATGGCGTCAGCGCACTCATGTTTTCCAAGGGGTCGAAGTTTCTCGCGATTCGGCGAGTGAAGACGTCCAAGGACGCTAAACATAAAGGCACGGACCTCATCTTGCGTCACCTTGAGAAAGGCTATGAGGAACTCATAGGAAGTGTCTCGAGTCTTGCCTTCAACAAGCCCGGAAGCCATCTAGCCTACACCGTATCCGCTGCCGACAAAGTTGGAAACGGTCTTTACCTACTTGATCTCGAAACCGGGATTCGGAGACCACTTGATAACGGCAAGGCTGACTACGAAAAGATGATCTGGGACGAAGACGGCAAAGCGATTGCGGTACTGAAGGGAGTCGAGAAGAAGGGGAGCGTTTACAAAGAGAACTCGCTCCTTGTGTTCAGAAATGTTGGCGGTGAGTTGAAGAAGGTTGAATTTGTTCCAGCAGAATCTGCGGACTTCCCCAAGGATCAGGTCGTCAGTGAATCCGGGTCTATTTCCTTCAATGCGGATGCCAGCAAAGTGTTCTTTGGGATTAAGAAGCAAGAACGAAAAGCAGGCGATGAAAAGAAAAAGATCGAATCCAAGGAGCATGAAGAGGGAGAAAAGAAGAATGCAACCAAGGGGAGGAAAAAGAAGAAGTCTCCTCAAGTAGCTGACGTCGATATCTGGCATTGGAAGGATCGTCAGCTCCAGTCTGCTCAGAAAGCACGCATTGCCACTGCCCGAAAGAAAACGTATCGTGGTGTCCTCAACTTGAATCAAGGCACTTTCTTCCCCTTGTCGAGTGACAAAATGGAATCGATTTCCATGACTCGAGATGGAAAATGGGGCATTGGAATTGATCGCCGAGCCTATTCCAACCAGTGGCAGGAATCCAAGGGCGATTACTATCGAGTCAATACTGAGACCGGCAAAAGGAACTTGATCCTCAAGGCCCAGGGACGGACTTTAGGACTATCCCCCGATAGTCAGCACTACCTCTATTGGAAGGAAGGGCACATTTGGCTCTATGAAATTGCCTCTGATAGGCACCGCAATCTGACCGAGAATTCAGGCATAAGCTTTGTCAATGAGCAGTATGATCGTTTTGGCACTAAGCCACCCTATGGTGTGTCTGGCTGGACGAAGGACAAAAAGGCGGTCATTTTGAACCACCGTTATGACCTTTATCTCCAACCACTGGCAGGTGGCCCTGCCAAAAATTTGACGGGGGGCCGTGGAGCGAAAGAAGAGATTGTTTTTCGTTACATCAAGACGGATCGCGAGGCTAAGTTCATCGACTGCACGAAGCCCATTTTGTTGTCGGCCACAGGTTTCTGGACCAAGAAGTCAGGATTCTTCACTTTGGATAGTGGGGAGCTCAAGCAGCGGCTCTTCCTCGATAAACGGGTGTCCCGTCCCACGAAAGCGAGACAAGCTGACGTTGTAATTTTCACCATTCAGACATTTAGTGAATTTCCCAACTACTATCGGTCGAACATGGATTTCTCGATGCCTAAGCGTTTTACTGATGCCAACCCCCAGCAAGTTGAATTCTCCTGGGGACGACGGATTCTCTTTGATTACAAGAACGCGGATGGTGTTCGGCTGCAAGGTACGTTGGGTATTCCCGATAGCTACAAAGAGGGGCAAAAGTTGCCCATGTTGGTGAACTTTTACGAAAAGAAGTCGCAGAATCTCCATCTTTATCCCACACCACGCCACTCTGGCTCTCCCAATTTCGCTGGATACCTAAGCAATGGTTATCTCGTGATGCAGCCAGATGTTCATTTCAATATAGGCAAGACCGGAGATGACATGCTGGAGTGTGTTGAGGCTGCTGTGAAGAAGGTGATCGAGATGGGATATGCTGATCCTAAGCGGGTCGGGCTTCATGGTCATAGCTTCTCTGGCATGGGGGCAGCCTATATTGCGATGCGCTCCAAAATGTTTGCCGCCGTACTTGCTGGCGCCGCTACAACGAATCTCTTAAACGACTTCAACAGCCTTTGGCCTCGCGGTGGTCATGATAACCACCGCTACGACATTTTTGGACAAGGACGCTACGGGACTAACCCCTACGACAATTTAGAACTTTATCTCGACCAGTCTCCAGTTAACCACGTACGCTCCAATAGCACTCCATTGATGCTCTTGCACGGAACCAAAGATGGGACGGTTCCCTGGATTCAAGCTGTTGACCTCTTCAATGCTCTGCGTTTTAACGGCAAGAATCCCGTGCTTTTGTCTTATCCCGGAGAGGGCCATGGATTGAGAAAGCGAGTCAATCAGATTGATTTTCAGAAACGGCTGCGCCAGTTTTTTGATCACTACCTTAAAGGAAAGGGCGCTCCCAGATGGTTGACTCACGGACGCTCTTACTTGGAAAAAGAAAAAGCTTTGAAGGCGAATAAATGATGGGAATCTCTGGAAAGTGGACTAGAGAAGAATCAGCGACCTGGCATTGTTCATTGATCACTCCCGATTCGAATGGACCGTTTCTGATGAGCTCGAAATCATCCGGCACGATTCTTGTTTGAAGTGAGGCTGTCATTGTCAGTTATGCCATGGGAAAGAGCATGCGATCTGTGGTTTCTCCCTGAAGAAATCAGGGAGCGTTCTGGTCTCGCAAGTGATAGTCTTTTGGAGAGACCAGCCAAGCCGACAGTTCAGTCTTCTAAAAACAAACTGCGGGGATGGGGACGCAGTACTGGACAGGGGAAACTCCTCCGACTAAAGTCATGCTGGCGAAGAACTTGGCGATAGTTAAGGGCCGTAGGTGTCATGAACGAGGACTCCGTACACCAAGAGAGTTTTCTTTGGCAAGATTGCGCCGCTCGTTTAGGCGCCCTGATTGCTCAGCGTCACATGGTTGCAAGTCCGAATGGCAATTACTTTGTTTCTTCAGATGACGTCGGAGGCCGCCCGGCTCTCGAGTTTCATGCTCCTCCCTGTTTTCCACTGACGAGTGAGACTCAGGACCCTCTCAAATACGTCGCTCAGCTGGATGATGTTTTGGGCGACCAACTCATGGTACTGATTCAGGCAGGGGCAGCAGCGCTTGGGTGGTGGTGCGGTGAAGATGTCATCCATCACAAAGTGATCAAGACCTACGTCGTCCGTGGTCGAGGTCGTTCCCAAACTCTTTATGCCAAGACCAAGGGGAAGTCACGATACGGATCGCGGTTGCGCTTGCGCAATGCCCAGCAGCACTTAGTCGACATCAATGAGAAGGTCCATGAATGGTGGGGGGCGTCAGGTCCTGCCGATCGTATATTTTATAGTTGCCCTTTGCGTAGCTGGCCTGAGCTCTTCTCCGTGAGTCCAGCTCCGCCCTTTGGCCAACGAGATGAACGATTGGTCAAGATCCCCCTGCATGTTCATGTGCCGAACTTTGAAGAGTTGTTGCGAGTTCGGAGTCAATTACTCCGCGGGCGTATTCTCCAACGTAGTCTGGGTTAGGTTTTCTTGTGAAGAACTTTCTTTACTGTGGCTTGAGTGACGCCGTTTGTGCTCAATTGTTGGGCGGTGGTGGTTTTCTTCCGTCGGTGAGATCAAATGGCTTTTTCTTTCAATGAATGATTTGAGAATCTTGTTTGATACGGTATTAGCGTGCTTAGCAGATGGTCCGATAGTAGACACACGGGAGGGTCGAAGTGATGGGCGCGAATCGAATTGGCTCTGACAATGGTCATCCTCAAGGTAAGAAGCTCGGAATCGTCACCCTGACTGCCCTCGGCGTCGTCTATGGGGACATCGGAACAAGTCCCCTTTACGCCATGCGTGAGTGCTTTCACGGGCCTGCAGCAGTTTCATTGTCTGAAGCCAATATTCTGGGTGTTCTGTCGCTTATTTCGTGGTCACTCTTGGTTGTCATTTGCATCAAATATCTGGGTATTGTAATGAGGGCGGACAATCATGGAGAAGGGGGCATTCTCGCTCTCTTAGCTTTGGCCGCTGGGGGGAAGAGAAGGAATGAGCGCCCATGGATGATGGTTCTGGGGTTGTTCGGAGCTGGCCTTCTTTTAGGTGATGGCATGATAACCCCAGCTATATCCGTCTTGAGCGCTGTGGAGGGCCTCCATGTTGCCACACCCGCATTGGACTCTTTTGTCTTGCCCATTACACTGGCGATTCTATTCGGCCTGTTTTTCTTCCAGCATCGTGGAACTGCACGAATCGGCGGCGTCTTTGGGCCCATCATGTTCATGTGGTTCCTCACACTCGGGGCCCTGGGGTTGAGTGCCTTAGTCGAACAACCAGATGTGCTGCGGGCGATTGACCCAAGCTACGCAATGCAATTCCTCATGCTCAATCGATGGGCTGGATTTGTCATTCTGGGAGTCGTTTTTCTGGTGGTTACGGGAGGAGAAGCGCTTTACGCTGATATGGGGCATTTCGGTGTCAAGCCCATTCGCTTGGCTTGGTTTACCGTTGTGCTTCCTTCACTCTTGATCAACTATTTTGGTCAAGGCGCCTTGCTGCTCAGTCGGCCCGAAGCCCATACTAACCCCTTTTATCTCATGGCTCCGTCATGGGCCAAGATCCCCCTTGTGTTATTGGCAACTGCGGCAACAATTACTGCGTCGCAGGCCGTCATTACTGGCGGATTTTCGTTGGCGCGCCAAGCTGTCCAACTTGGCTACAGTCCCCGACTGAATATCGTCCAAACGTCAAGCTTTGAGCGCGGTCAAATCTATGTTCCATCTTTGAATTGGATCCTATTCGCCGCCGTTGTGACTTTGGTTTTCGTTTTTCAGACATCCAGCAACTTGGCTGCGGCCTATGGCATGGCGGTAACGACAACCATGGTGATTACGACCATTCTACTCTACGTCGTGGCTCGCGAGAAATGGGGTTGGTCTAAGATCAGCAGTTCCATTGCCATGGGGATTTTTCTCATCATTGATCTTGCATTCTTCGCCGCCAATCTCACCAAAATCTTTGCGGGAGGGTGGATTCCTTTGGTTGTGGGCGCACTTGCTTTGTTGCTCATGACAACGTGGAGACAAGGACGCTTGGTTCTCAATCGTCGCATCAAATCCAAGATGATTCCCGTGTCGAGATTGTTGGAGACCATTGAAGAGAACGCGACTCCAAGGGTACCAGATTGCGCGATCTATCTGACTGGTCATTCCGATGGAGTCCCCAGTGCTTTGTGCCACAACCTTGATCACAACAAGGTGCTTCACGAGAGAATTGGCCTTTTGCATATTATTACCGAGCCGACGCCCCGAGTACGATCCGAGAAACGAGTTGAAGTTGAAGAAATTGGAGAAGGCATCTTTAGGATATTTGCCCACTACGGCTTCATGCAGCAACCCAACATGGCGCGCATACTCACTCAATGCGAAAAGAAGGGAGTTCCGTTTCCGCGGAAGGCTACGACTTTCTTTCTGAGCCGCGAGTCATTGCGGATCGACTCAACCGGGAAAATGCCCCTTTGGCGCAAACGACTATTCGTTTGGATGTCCCGCAATGCCCACGATGCCAGCCGACATTTTGGTGTGCCGGCTGATCGCGTTGTCGAAATCGGCGTCCAACTTGAAGTTTGACTAAGGCTCTTGCTGAGTCGAAGATTCTAGGGTTCCATCCTCAGACGAATAGCATTGGAACTCTCAGGGTTGGGGCTTATTTCGAACCATTGGATGTGAATCAGGATACCAGCAATAGCGGGTTGTTGACGATCAATGATTCCCGTTGCGAAGGTTCCAAGATTGTCGAAGTTGAACGTGCCGCTGTCAATGAGATTGACCGTAGTGTCGATGGCAATGAGTAGTGGAAATCCGAATGCGAGATTGTCTGCTCGTGCCAAGCTGACCCCATAGAGACCTAAAGCGTTGGAGCTTGCTCCGCTGCCAGCAAGGAAACCTTTGAAGCTACTGAGACTGCCCCCAAGTGGTTGCCATTCTAAGTTGATCCTGTCCAAGCCCTGGGACGAGTGATATTTCAGGACGGGGAGAGTCGTTGCCATGAGGACATTCACTTTGCCGAAATCAGTGGCATATTGTCGACCGATGACGATGTCAGAGAACCCATCTCGATTCAAATCTCCGGCGCCGCTCGCACGGATGTCGCTGCCAGTTCCGAAGGGAGCAGCAATCGTCTCAATTGGCGCTCCCCCAGTGCCGGTGAAAATATGAACGCTTGGTAGAATGAAATTGTTACCAACTTCGCAAACTAAGATGTCAGGGTTCCCATCTCCGTTGACATCACCACAATCGCTGACGTCTTCTCCGAAGCGTGCTGTGATACTCGCGCCAAAAAACTTCGTGATGATAGCTCCCGTTTGGCCCGAGAAAACAGTCGCACTTCCACCAGCGCCGAAAAGCGTCGGCGATTGCTCGTGGGGTGCGCCAACGATGACGTCGGCGAAACCGTCGTGATCAACATCACCGGCGTTGCTGACTGTGTAACCGAATGAGCCAATTCCATAGAAGGTATGGAGGATGCTCCCGTTC
>WFTN01000418.1 GCA_015485455.1 Planctomycetota bacterium
TGAATTCATAGGTTCCATCAAAAGCGAGGCTCAAACCCATGCGTCCATCGATTTCGATGGGTTGGGTCGAGCCCTTTACCATGGTCTCCCGGCTTTGCTTTTGTGACTTGAGAAAAGCCTCCAAATCCGAGGCCGTCGATCGCTGTATGGAAACTTCGATGCGGTTTCGTTCTTGAGACTTGGGGAATCGACGGATGAAGACACGACGAGCACGCCCTCCTGAGTTGCGATAACTCAATGGACCTTCGACTTGAATTGACCATGAGGTTTCTTGAGCTTGAGCAAGTGACGAAGCGAAGATGCTCATCACAACCAAACAGAATTGCCACCGTTTGCTGTTCATTTTGATTTCCTCAATCATGAGGAGATTGTCCCATCTCCTGGCTCAAAGAGGAAGCCCGCAATCTCAATGATCTTGCGGGCTTCCTCATCTCAGGTAGGTAGGCGCTTATCCTTCCTATCTACTCTCGTTGGTTTGCCCCAGGGATGGGGGACTATGCACCCACATACTTGGGGCGGGACTTTCCGAGAGTTGATAGACCTTCGTAAGCATCTTTTGTTTGGAAGATGTCGTTGAGGCCATCTAATTCACTTTGAAGTCCAGCCGTCAGCGTGTTTTTCGCTGTGGCAGTGATCAGTTGGTCGGCCATTTTCAAAGCAATGGGTGCTTTGAAACCGAGGGACTTGATCGACCGAGAAATCCCCTTGTCTTCGATGGCTTCGTGATCCATGGCCAAGAGGGATGGCAAATCGGCGGAGAAAGTTTCTGCCAAGGCTTCAAAGCCCTTAGGGATGTCAGCTTTGGGAGCAGTCGCTCGGTCGGGTTTGCCCAATGCAGCGACTTCGCGAATGGTTGCGCCGAGATTCTCATGAGGGCACACACGATCGACCAAACCCAAGGCCAAAGCCTGCTTAGCATTCACGGGAGCCCCGGTAAGGATGAGCCATCTCGCCAAAGCAACGCCAATGCGACGAGGCAAACGCTGAGTGCCCCCAAGGCCAGGATAAATGCCAATACTTGTTTCGGGGAAACCCATTGAGCCTTTTTCTGTGGCCACAATGTAGTCACAGGCCAGAGCGATTTCGGATCCGCCTCCCAAACTCAAACCGTCTAACTGAGCGACAACGACTTTTTCTGACGCGGCAAACTTGGCCAAGAGGTCTTGGCCATTCTTGGTGAAGCCTTCGATGGCGGGGATGTCACCTTTTTCGATGTTCTTCACAAAGAAACGAATATCGGCCCCAGCGATGAATCCTTTGCCTTTGCCGGCGATGACGATGGTCTTTACCGAAGAGTTGTTTTCAGCTTCAGCAAACCGGGCACTGAGTTGACGCACCATTTCTTCATTGATGGCGTTCATGGCATCCGGACGGTTGAGACTTAAGGTGCAGACATCGCCCTCGATCTCCAGGTCGACCAACTTGAAGGTGAATGGTTGGCCAGCGGTTTGTTGTTTGGCGATGACCTGAGGGAAACCACGATCGTAACGTTCGCAGATCGCCTTGGTCATGGTGGCAGAAGCGTCAATACCGTTTACGTTCATCAGCTCGAATGGGCCTTTTGACCAGCGCAAGCCTACCCGAGCGCCGATGTCTGTATCTTCAATTGAGCCAACTTCCTCGTCGATGAGTTCTCCAGCCACCATGAAAACCACCCCCAACATACGTTCTTGGACGGCGGCGAATTTGGACTCATCAGCGCTGCCCTCTAAACTCCAGTTTTCGCCTTTTTCAACCTGTTGGCAGAGCATCTTGGCGGGGGAGTAGAATGGGCCTAATTGCTCACCTAAAGTGTTGGCAGCGTGCATGGCGATGGGGACGCCGGTGACGTTCATCAGCTCGAATGGCCCCATGCCAATGCGCCAAGCTTGTTTCGAAGCTTCTTCGATGGTGGCGATGTCGGCCACACCTTCTTCGAGCAAGCGGACGGCTTCATTGAGCCAAGGGACGAAATAGCGATTGACGACAAAACCAGGAGCGTCTTTGCAGTGGATCGGCGTTTTACCCATGGCCTCTTGGATAGCCCAGGCCTTCTTGCGGCAATCTTCGCTGGTGACTTCGGTGGGAACCACCTCAACCAGGCGGTTCTTTGCAGGATGATAGAAGTAGTGAAGGCCCACAACCCGTTCTGGATTGGTGACCACACTGGCTACATCGCGAACGAAGAAGGATGACGTGTTGGTGCCCAAAATGGCATCGGGGCGGGCATGTTCGGAGAGTTTCTTGAAGACGGAGCGTTTCACTTCTAGGTCTTCGAACACGGCTTCTACCACCAATTCGGCTTCAGCAATGCGGCTCCAATCGCAGGTGCCTTCCAAACGCTCAGCAATTTCGTCGGCGGTCTTCGCATTCATGATCTTGCGTTCGACGGCTTCGGCGAGGGTGGTTTTGATATTGGTCATCCCTCGTGCGAGGGCCTCTTCGTTGAGATCGACCAACAGGACTCGGAAACCTTCTGTTGCCATTTTCTGAGCAATTCCGGAACCCATGTTACCGGCGCCAACGACTGCGAGTGTTCTTAAGTCAGCCATCTTAGTGGTCCTTCTTCGATGTAAGTCTTTTGCTACCAACATCTTGAAGATTTGATGTCGGCTGTGATTGGGGCTATTTTGTAGCAATCATGGCCTTAGAGGACCAGATGGGGCTTCTTGACGCCCTTTGGTGGCTCCCCAAGACGACCCTGCAAATGAAAAACGGCCCTTGCCACCTTTGGCAAGGGCCGTTTCGACAGGTCATGCGGATTAGAGGGTCGCAAGTAAACGCTTGGCGCGGGCGGCTTCCTTTGTCGTTTTTAGGTAGCCACTGCTGATGATACCCAAGGCTTTCTTGGCCTTTTCGGTCTTGCCAGCCTCAGCCAACTCAAGGGCTTTGGCGATACGTTTTCCGGCTTCGATTTCATCCTTCAAGGACTTGTTGGTCTTGATGGCTTTTACTTTTGCGGCTGCTGTCTTGCCGAGCTCATGGCCTTTGTAGTGCTTGGACAAAGGGGCCAGAGCAGCCAATGCATCAAAAGGCCGATCTTCATTGATGGCGGTTTCTGCTTTTTCGACGGCGGCATCGAAGAAGGAGCGAATCTCATCACGGACGGAGGTGAGAGACTCTTTATCCGAATCAGAAGTGCGGCTGTTTTGCAGGGCTTTCTCGATTTTCTTGAGATTGGCACCAATTTTGCCCTTTTCTAACCCCTTGACAATAGAAGCGTAGCTCTTCGGCAGCTCAGCCTCAAAGGAGATGCCACTTCCGGCGCCCCCAAGCCTTGCACCACCGATATGCTCTTCGATGATTGCCGGGGTTAGATTGCTGGGGTGCCCTTTCCAAACGATCTTGCCCTTTGGATTGACCAGGAAAGAAGACGGATAGCCGCTGGCGCCAACAGACGTCATCAACGTTTTATTGTCAGCTTTAGACAAGTACCCGACGGCTGCCTTGAGGTTTGTCACTTCAATGAAATTCTCTGTCTTCTTCTTGCCGGCGGAGTCGCTTTCTGCAGTGACGCAGAGAGCTTCAAATCCCTTTTTCTTGTAGCTTTCAATCAACTGATTGAGGTGTGGCATGCTTGCCTTGCAGGGGCCTCACCAATAGGCAAAGAACTCGACCAAGAGGAGCTTCCCTTTGAAGTCCCTCATAGAGGTCAGTTTGGAATTGATGATTTCTTCGGTGGGAATTTTGGGCATCTTGTCGCCCACATCCAGTGCTTGGCTGAAGCTGGTGGCGGTTAAGCAGGCCAGCAATGCCAAGGTCAGTAAGGATCCGTTCTTGATCATGGTCTATCCTCATAGAACAGCCCAATGTAAACACTGAGCGAGATTTTGGTCGTGGGGAACTCACAAGTCTCTGATTGGTGGCTCCCTCAATGGGTTCGCCCCTGAGACTATCGTCTCCGGGGCGATGTTACTATGAGTCTTCCCAAATGCAGGAATATTTTCTGGTTGGTCTTCGTTCTGAACGTCCGCCAGTGGGGAGGACGGACGATATGCACGCGAAGGGCCCCCAAGTCGTGCCCAAATGGGGGCTAATACCCTGCGACGTAAGCATCCACGGAAAGTGGGCTGCCGGTGGCGTTTTCGACCAAAGTCGTCCAATCGTGGGTGGCGCCACTGGCAAAGACCTTCTCGACCAAGAAAGCTCTTGCTCCTTCGTTGCCGACAAGATTGCGATTTCCGGTTTCGGCCTCAATGGCTTGGCGAATTTGAGAGGCAATGAGGGTGCTCAACAACTCGTTGTGATGTTGAACAGGGGCGTTGGCCAAGTCAATGTTGGCGGCCCATTCTTTCTTGCCATCAACTTCAGGTGGCTCTTCCAAGTGT
>WFTN01000419.1 GCA_015485455.1 Planctomycetota bacterium
ATGGATCATCGCTCACGTGCCAAGTGCTTACTGAAAACTTGTTCCTACAACCTGGGGCAATCAGCCTGGAGGCCTACCCCCGGGGCTCATGCCTCCCACGTCTTGGCCTCTGCCCTAATCCCAGGTTTCCTCAACATCTCAACTCCCTGATTGTGCAACAGTTGAAGCTCTCGAAGTCGCCGATTTACCCCTGAAATTTCCTTCTTCAATTGCAACAGTTCTTTGATGGCCATAGCTTCTCGGGACTGCTGCGACAAGATGGGCACTTTTAGCTCAAAGAGCCTGTCGATACTGAGGGATTTGTTCGTCGCCCCCCGCATCAGCGGAATCAACAAGTCATCTTTGTGAGCCAGCAAGTAATAATAGATCGTCAGAATCGGCACATCTGGAGTCTTGGGAATCAAGACGGCAGTGATGGAGGAAGCTTCGAATTCACCTTCCACGAAGTGAAGGGTCTTAAGGGCAGAATGACCGTGGCCGGTAGCCGAGACGGTAGGTATGCATATCGCTGGTCCTTCAAAGGACTTGCTGGCAGACCGACGGGGAAGATGAGCCGATGTGACAAACTCGAAAGGTCCTTCATCCCTTGCTGAGGAAGCGGGGCATGAACCTTTGGAGATATCGAAAATCTCTCCCAATGCCATCAACTTGGCAGCCGCTGGATAGACGTGCCTGCTGAGGTACATGGGCGGACACAGATCATAGTTGTGGGAGCGAATTTCCTCCAGGGAGACCATCCGATGTTTCTTCTGGCGCTCATCTCGTTTGCGCGCCGCCGGATCAAGAAAGAGCCTCAAGACTTCTGAAATCTCCGAGCCAGGCATGGGTGTCTTCTGGGCATCATCGGCGAAACCATCGTTTTCAACACGATAAAACCACACGCCGTCCGTGGCCCCATCCTTAGAGAAAACAAGGATGGATGTATCAACGCTCGCATAGGGTTTGAACACCCAATGGGGCAATTTGATCACCGCTTTGAGGTTAAGATCCTCGACCAGAGTCTTGCGGATTTCTGTGTGGGCTTTGCTATCAGACTCCAGCACGCCGGCCGGAACGACAACGGCCCCTCGCCCCCCCTTTCGTAACAACCCTTTGCAGAGAGCAAGAAACAACAATTCTGTCTTTTTCGTTCTGACCGTCGCCAACAGGCTCTTGGCGGTGGACTCATAATCCAAACTGCCAGCGAAAGGCGGATTGGCGAGAATAAGAGAAAAGGAGGCATGGGCCTCTGTTTGATCTTGGGCGAGGGAGTCTTTGTAGCGGATATCCGGGTTTTCAACGCCATGCAACAGCATGTTCATGCTGCCAATACGAAGCATTGTGTTGTCAAAATCGTAGCCAAAAAAAGTGTTCTCATTCAACTGACGGCGAGATTGGACCGTCTTGTAGATAGCATCATGGTGATGTTCTTGAAGATAGGCCAAAGCTCCAACCAGAAAACCAGCAGATCCACACGCTGGGTCACAAATCGTATCATGAGGTTGTGGTGCGGTCATCCCAACCATGAGCTCAATAATGTGTCGCGGCGTGCGAAATTGGCC
Organism: Planctomycetota bacterium; assembly: GCA_015485455.1. Lineage (GTDB taxonomy): Bacteria > Planctomycetota > DRQF01 > S139-23. The sequence goes on from WFTN01000419.1 coordinate 1,542, forward strand.
GTTCTGCCCCGCCGTTCCAATCTTGCTGAGCATGTATTCATAAAGATCACCCTTGGTATCCCTCCCCTCCATGTCGATGTCGCTCAGGAGGCCTACGACTTCTGCCAGCACCCGCGACGTCGGGATCAAAAAGACCGCGTCTTGCATGTGATGGCTGTAGGTACTGTTGACCCCAGCGCTTGTCTCTGAACCAAGTGACTTCATGAAGGGAAAGACTTGATCTCTCACCGTCTCAAACATCACTTCAGGGGTTTCTTTTTTGAAACGTGACCAACGTAGAGCATCTTGGTCTGGGCCAAAAACCGGGCCAACTCCAGGGGCATCAAGCTTGTTCGCCTCGCCCTTTTCTTTGGCATGCAGCTCATCAAGCCTCTTCATGAACAAGAGATAGGTCAGTTGCTCAATGATCGCAAGAGGATTAGAAATTCCCCCCGACCACATGGTGTCCCAGATTCTATCTATCTTCGATTTTAGCTCACCCGTGATCATCTATTTTTCTCAGGATTTCCGGGGACAAATAACCTCAATCCCTTGCTCGATTCAGAGGCAACAGGCCCTACTTTACCGGAAGGTGTGGCTTTGAGCGCCATTTGCTGAAGAAATCGAACAAAAGCAAAAATTTCCGAGACATGAGATGGCTGCCTTCGCTTCCCATGCAGACCAACGGTGGTCAACCCAAACGCAACCAGGAGTTTTCACGATGTTTCTCAAGAGTCTCACATTGTTGGCTGTTCTTTTCTTCGCCCCCTTGGCCTTAGGGCAAACGACCGCTCCCATCGGTGGTGGCGGTTTGTCGGGGTTAGGTATGGGCTATTCCGGTATTGTTCGCGCTGGATGCCCCCAAACACCCGCTGTTCAACCAGCTTGCATGCCCCCCACATTCCAAGATCGCGTCATCGTCGACCCAATCAATGGCGACGACTCCACTGGCGATCTCAACAATCCATTCCTCACTGTGCAAAACGCAATTGCCTATTTGAAGTCTACCGTGGATGGGGGCGTCGTCTGCTGCCTTCCTGGTCGATACGCCTTCGATACCAACGGTGAAGACTTCCCCATCTTCATGGAAACCCATGTTTCCTTGCAAGGGACCGGGGCATTAGACACGATTTTCGATGCCAGTGCCGACCCCACAAATGATGGCGACATCGTCTGGGATGCCACGCAACAAACTTTCGTCGACGGCACACCTGTGATCTCGTTCTTTGCGCCAGGGGACGGCTGTTTCGACTACACTTTCGTGGATGGTATCACCTTAGTCAATGGTGACGAAGGTGTTCAAATTATTGCGGAAGAACCTATTAACCCTCAGATTTCAAATTGCTTCATCATCCACAATGATACTGGCGTTCACATCACTTCCAGGGAATTTACTCCAGATGAAAACTCACCCATCGAATATCACCCATCTAGGCCAGCCATCGTCTTTGACACCATCGCCCAAAACAATATTGGCATTCTCAACGACAACGAATTTACCATCAATCCCATAATTGCTGGATTCAACGAGCCCGCTGTCGTCAACACCTATTTGGACAACAATATTGCCGACTTGGAGGGTGTCGACTACGGTGACATCGTTCGCCTTGCCTTTGACGGAGCGAAGGTAGACACCGCTTCGATCTCGCCGAGAATCGGATCTCTGCCCCTTCCAACCATCGACTTAGGGGCCGTGACTGTGCCACTCATCACCAATGGTGCTTTGACCAGCTCGACGGACTATCGTGTCCACTTGGTTGGCAACCAACTCGTGGGACAAGGGATTCTGCCCCTAGGTGCCACAAGTTTCGTGGTTCCCAATGGCACCGTCGTCATGCGAGATTTTCCTTTTGGAGATACAGCCTACGATTTGGATTGCGAAGGCCCAGGCAATAGCCGGATTGAAGATGGACAGGTTGAAATTGGCGCGGACGAACGCGGCAACATTCTCGCCAGCGGGTTCGCTCCATTGAGTAAGACGATCACAGGAGCTCAACCCCTGGCCATCGAGGGCCGCCCTGGTGACAATGCCACCCTCTATTACACCCTTGAATTCGTGAACGTCGAATTTACTGCGGCATTCCCTTCCTTCGCTCACGGAAGCAACCCAGTGATAGGGAGCCTGCCCTTAGCTGGTTTCACTGGCTTCATTTGGACCGACTTATTCAACAATCCGTCAGTGCAGATATTGCCAGCCTTCACCTGGGGAGCTGCTCCCATCATCCTGAATTTGAGTTCCGGTGCGCCTTTCCGGATTAGTATCTCTGAGAGTGTGCTGAACACAGCTCACTTGGCTAACCTTCAAACTTTCTTGGTGAATTAGAAAAAGTACGTCGTCAGATTTGCCAGTTTGGATTGGGGTACCAGCACCGTACCTTTGCAATCAATCTGGCAAATCTGTCTGTTGGGTGCCGTCTGGTAAGTCAACGCACGAACGTAAGCGAGCGACTTCTTCATGAAGTGCCAAGAGCAACTCCGTATCAACCCGTTGAATGGTGGTCAGATCTCCTAAACCTGGGACATGCATAGAAGTTCCCTCCAATCCTTCGATCAACCGAGGCACATAGCCTTCTTGTTCTTGAACCGCTTCGATTCCCCGGCGCATTTCCCCAATTAGAGAACCCAAGAGGTCGATCATCAAAGAGAGGTCGGAATTCTTGTTCTCCAGAACTTCAAAACCCGTTTTCAAACTCTTCATGAGTTCACTATTGATGGCAACCACTTGGTTCAAAGTACCCAAATGGGGAACTGCGAAGTCGGACACCGACCCGTCCGGTTCTTCTCGCTGAAATTCTTCAGACGGATCAAAGAGCTTGACCACGGCGGATCGGAATCCCATGATTTCCTGAGCCAAGAGGGTAATGACCTTCAGATGCTCTTCAGGCGCCTGATCACCACGGGGGGCATTCTGGAAGAACTCCTTCACCATTCGGCGATTGGTCTGCTTAACCTCACTCAATGCCCCCAACCCCGGAACATCGGCTTCGGCTTGGGGCGAATCAGAAGACGACAGAAGCTGAAGGTCCACGTCATCCTCTTCAAGGGTGAGGGCTTCACGAAACAGTTGAATCTCCTGCGCCAGCAGGGCTATGACTTCTTCTTTGGTTTGAAGAGCAGCAATGAGCT
>WFTN01000420.1 GCA_015485455.1 Planctomycetota bacterium
CTTCATGGCCTGTCCATTCTGCAGACAACATGTAGGGAGGTTGAATGGCGTCTGCATAACGATTTCTGTCTCCTACGGTGGCAACCCAGGGCAATTCACCGTCTACAGCATCAATCGTCACAGTTCCCTTTTCCAGAACCTTCCATTTTCTTCCTTTGAATTCGAAGCTTTGGGCTCTGCGCAAGGTCTTGGGATTCACCTGGGGGAATTCTTCCAGTTCTTTCAAGAAGGTGAAGTGCCCGGCGTATTCGCTCAGCCAACGGTATCCAGCGGCATGGGAGGACAAGAGATATTCTTCGGTGAAGTATTTGACACCTTCGTCTCGCTCGTAGACTCTTAGGTAGCCAACGATGCGGTAATCTTGGCCGAAGAGGTGGCAGGCCGATCCGATTGGGATGAATGGGGATGGGCGTTTCTTGTCTGGGTCAGCAAGACCAATGAGAGGGATATCTGAAGGGTTTAATTCAAAATTGGCGTGACAACTCTGGCAGGTGAGCTGAACGGCCCTTTCTGGATTGTGGATCGCTACGGATGCAGGGCAGTTGGGGCAGGGAACTCGCTCCAGGCTTAGATCAACGATGGCTCCGCAATGGTTGCAGGTGAGAGAGTCCAGGTTTCCTTCCGGGTGCTCAAGAGAGCCACCACAGGATTCACAGTTGAGGGCTAACTCCCGGCCAGACTTCTTGACCACACGCTGTCTTTGTTCGCCACTTCCCCTATGCTCTGTTTCAAGAGAATCTTTTTGGTCTGGAGAAAACTCTTGGTCGACGCGAAGGTCTTTGGGCGCCAGTTGTTTCCCCAGGAAGCATCGTGTTTCTTGTCCATCAATTTCAATGGTGGCAAATGAACCTTCTGGGCCAACCAAGTCGATATAAGGGTGCTTTTCTCCTGCAATGATCGGGAAAGGCAATTGACCTTCCGCAGCTTCAGTGGTGGCCACACCAAGCTCGCGGACGACGAAATCCTTCTGTTTGAGGGTCAGGATGTCTCCAACCTCAAGTTGGGAATAGGTCGCCGAGAGTTCCGTATCTTGGGACAGCTCTTCTAAGGCCAATCGGTCTTCGTCCTGTGAGATCCACCCGGATTCTCCATCTTCAAATTCGACGTACCACTCGTCCCAAAAACCAGCATCGTAGGCGTAACGGACACGTCCTCGGACGCCGAAACCACGTCCGGCAATTGAGCCGGTGAATCCAAGTGCTAAAGGCCCAAGAGGAGGGCGGAGAACTGCCATCTTGCCTGAGAGTTTGAGAGCTTCTTGGTCAACAACAATGGAAGATTGACAGTATCCACAGACTGCGAAATGGGCCCGGGTTTGATCAATATCCAGATTGGCGCCGCAATTGGGGCACTTCATCGTCTGTTCCCTCTTCTTAAGGAAGGATTGTAGGGGCCCAAATAATTCATTTTATTCGTCTCCGCCTATCATCAAGGCGAACTGGCGTGTTGTCTCAAAGTGCTCCAGAATGATTCGGAGGGTGACGGTGATGGGGACTGCCAAAATCATGCCACCGATTCCCCAAAGCCAACCCCAGAAACCCAGAGAAAGAACCACAACGACGGGGCTGATTGCCAACCCTTTGCCCACCACCCGAGGTTCAACAAAATTTCCGATTACTTGTTGGGCAATAGTGAGTGATACTCCGAGCCACAGGGCTGTGATGGGAGAAAATTGGAGAAGGGCAATGAAACAAGGAAAAAGGGTGGCGATGACACTGCCTAGATAAGGAACGAAATTGAAAACGAAAATGATGATTCCAAATGTCACAGCGTAGTGGAGGCCGAATGCCCACATGACGGCAATACCTGATATGGCCGTGAGCAAACTAATCCATACTTTGAGAGAGACATAACGTGTGACACTAAGACCAACTTCTCGGAATACATCTAAGATCCCCTCTGCCTTTTCATCGCCATAGACTTGTTTGAGGCGGGCTGGCAGTTTGTCTGACTCTAAGAGAAGGAGCATCATCATGACCAAGACAACAAGCATCTCTCCAAAGACACCGAAGAAGAAAGAGGCTCCGGTACCGAGAATTCTTGAAATCATGGCCGGGTTGGCAAGCTCCTCCAAGCGTTCCCTGGGAATGATTTTTTCGCCGGGTGTTTTGTTGCGGTCGGCAATGGGGTCGATTTTGTCCCATGACAAGAAGTCTACCAATGCTTCATGTCCCTCGAGATACTCATCGATGTTCTTCTGGAATGAAGCGATGTTCTTCTGGTAATGGCCCTCGTTGTTCTTGCTAAAGGACGCCAAATCATTGGAGATCACACCTTCGGCGATCGAGAAGAGGCCGAAGAGAAAGGCAAAAGCAAAAGCGTAACCAAAGATCCCAGCTCGTCGACTCAGCTTGGCGGTCAGGGGCTTGATCAAGAAGCACAAGAAGATGGCAATGATAAAAGGCCGAATGACCCCTTGGAGCTCTGACAATGCCAAGACGCCAATGGCAGATGTGACGGCGGTACTCATCAAAATGATGGCCTGCCCAGCCCGGGACGCGGGTTTGTGATCTTCAGGGTTGGGGCGCGTACCGGTCATTGACGTAAATCTCTATCTTCCATGTGTTTCCAGCGCCATTCTCGCATCAAAGTGAGGAGGAAGCTACCCTCATTTGTAAGCTTCGGGGTTACCTGCAGAAATCAATTCAGATGGAAGCCGGATTATTTCTGCATCTTTATGCAAGGATGGAGAATTTGGGCTTCATTGGCGGTGTGGCTGGGCTCACGCCCGATCTCACATCATTGCTTACCCCATGTCCGGACGGTGGGCTATCTCAGGTTTTAATAATGTCTCCTTGACTCAGGGAAATGGGGTTCAACTGCCGATGAGAAGGAAACGGAGTCCAAGTGACGTATCTTGGCCTCGTAATTGAAGAAGGGATTTGCGCCCATGTCCGGAATGGACCTCATTGAGCTACAAGAGAAGATCGCTAGGATGTGTTCGAGCTTGGTCGTCCGAGTCAATGACCATACGAAACGTCTCACGCGGTGGCCTGAAGAGCTGAGCCAACTGAATCAGGTTGTTTCGGTCGTGAATGAGCTTGGTCGGGTTGTCACTCACATGAAGAAATCGGCTGCGGCCGGTAAGGAAACGACCCAAAGAGAGAAAACCCAGAAGATCTTGGCCCAGGCATTCGAAGATGTCCTCGGTTCGGTGGATGTTGATACACTTGGGCAGGCGGAAGACGCAGAAGGTTCCTTCACTTTCGACGGTCGAATTTTCTCAGTAGCCGAGATCCTACAGTTTCTAGCTGATACAAGGCGCAGTGGCCGCGTGCGGGTTGATGGGCCCCAGGAATCATTTGTCCTCAATTTAGACAAGGGGACTCTGATGAGCGCATTCAGCACTAACAGTCCTCCGGGATTTCGCTTGGGTGAGATCTTGATTCGAAAATTCGGCATCGACAAAGACCTGTTGACGAAGTTCTTGAGTCAAGGCAATCAAGGGCGCGCTCCTTTGGGCGTCGCTCTTTCGGACCAGGCCATTGTACCTCAATCATTGGTCTATGAAGCTCTTCACTACCAGATGGTGCGACTCTTTGAGAGATGTTTGGCGCTGGAGAACGCCGACATCGAATATGACCCTTCGCTGATCGAAGAATCCATGGATGGTCCTTGTCTCAAAGTGGCTGACATCCTCCTGGGTGCCATGGGGGCTCCAACCCCTCGCTGATCCATCGCAGTTGATGAGCTTGTTTAAGTCAGAGAAAGCAAAGTCTCGTTGATCTTGGCCCCATCCAAGCTTTGAGGGTCTTGCTCGTTGACAAGGTCCAGATCCAACACTGAAACTCCTTGAGCCGCAATGGCCTCCACGTCAATTCCGTTTAAGTACTTTCCTCGTTCTGAGTCGATCAAAACAAAGTCCAAAAAGTCCGTGGTAGCTGTGTCTTCACCGGCATCTCTACGCAAGTAAGCGATGAGTGTTGCGACACAGGCCTCAACCGACATCCCATATTGCTCCGGATCATGACCGGTGTTCGGAATGTAGACTCGAGGACCTCGTGCCCTCCGAATGGACTTACCAACCCCACTGGGCAACAGATTTGCTATCAGGCTGGAGTAGAAGCTTCCCATGGGAAAGCAGATCAAGTCAGCTTCTGTTATGGCGGCGCCAATGCTCCGTTCTAATACGCATGTGACGGGTGCTTGGGGGTTCTCACGATCCGTTAAGAATATGCGTTCGATGGGGGACTTGATGGACGCGCTTTCTTTTCCAGTGAAGAGATGTTGTCGTACCAAGGACGTGCCATCCTCGAGCCGAACGCATAGGTCTAAATGAGCATTGACTGTTGCTCGAACGGATCCTCTTACTTCAAGCAAGCGAGAGTAAAGGTAGGTGACAGCATCGATGTCGCGATTGCTTTGAAGATAGGCTCCTGCCAGCGTCAAGTTCCCCAAGCTCGCGCCGCTTAGGTCGAAATTTCTCGGCATTTCTTGGCAGAACGAACGCAGATGACTTCCAACCAAGTTGCGGATCGGTTGGGGGATTGATTCCATCAAGGGGTCTCGTCCCAAGTCAAGTTGAGCCAATTGCTCTTGCAAAACCATGGAGTCCCCATCTTCTGGAAATCGAAATCCGAAGAACTTTCGAATCTCGTCGTTGCCCGACAAATTGTCGTCTGCAAGAGTGCATAGTCGATTGCGAATGTCACCAATGCTTGGCATGGCGAATGCTTCACGAAGACTTGCAGATGAGCCACCTGAATCAAAGGGAGTCATCAAGTGACAGCTATTGAAGGAGTATTCCTTGATGTTCTTGGACACCTCGCGCAAGGCAGAGCCACCAGAGAAAAAGAGAATTTTGGGACCTAATTCGGGGGCTCTCCGGTAGCGTTCTATGCGAATTCGATCTGGGATCTTGGCTACTCGGTTAATCGGAATTCGTCGACGCATGAATTGGAGGCTTTCATTTGCGGGAATCAGGTAGCTGTGCTCTTAGATGATTGCGCTTTTATTCTTGCGAAAGGAGAAGCTATGTCAAGTCGAAGGCCGGACTTAGTGGTGATGGGACGCCTCACCTTCTTCTACCATGTCAGGACTTCGTTTCGGCAGGTTTGCTCCTGGATAGGCAGATAAAAAGCCGACCCCAATGATTCATTGGAGTCGGCCTGATTGAAGAAAACCCGACTTGGTCTACATAACCGTTACTTGCACGGCGTTGGAGAGGGCAACCCCAGCTCCTCCAGTCGTGAAGAAGGCACATTGGAATGATCCGAGAACCCCGATTGGCAAATTAGGAACACTGAAACCAATGTTGGCAATTCCGTCTGCTGCCGTAATAAAGAAGGAGTTGAGACCTCCTATTACTGTGCCATCCGCTAGGACAGTCAAGGCAGTTGGCAAGCCGCTCACGGGGTCAATGGGACCACCCATGTCAATACTGCCCACATTAGGGAAGGAGGCAACATTGGGATTGAGGGGCCCTGAGAACAGGATGATTGGCTGAAGTGCTTCACCTTCCATCTTGAATTGCAAGATGTCGCCTTCTGTGACGTTGGTGAAGTAGGGACCACCAAAACCAAAGGTCAGAGGGTCTGTATTGATATTCCTTGGGTCGTTGATATCCAAGACGGCTAAACCGGGTTGGGGAGCTTGCCCGGGGGTTGATAGGACCTCAAGCACAGAAAGATCATCGATGGCGATGTCATGGTTGTTACTTCCGCTATTGGTCGTTTCCCCTCTCAACACCAACTGGATCGTTTGCCCTGCGAAGGCGTTGAGGCTCAAAGCTTGGAAGGTCCAGTTCGGGCCAATGTGGCCCTGAGGACCAAAAACATCTGTCGTGATGAGGCCACTGGGTTGGCTAATGACATCAATCGAGAACAAATTTTGCTGTGTCGGGCCGGTGGCACTGTTGGAATAAATGAAGAATCGCAAACTTGGGTTGAAGGCTCCCAGTAGATCGAAACACGGAGATCGAAGATTGATGGCCGCATGATTGCTGTCATCATCGACGTAGGCGTAGCCACCAGAACCGGCGACCCCTGTGGTGTTGTCCGCGGAGGGACCTGTGTTGAATGTAGGGGTCGCGTCGTTTCTAAATAACCAGTCCGAGTTAAATCCGCTAGCCTCGGTTGTCTCTTGGACATAACCCGCGGGAGCTACGGTTGAACCGTTGACTCCTGTGACCGTGAAGTCTTCAGTATAGGGAAAAAGGACAATGCGGGTTTCACCACCACTGTAGATGGTTTCGGTCAAACTGTCGTTCGAAGTGTCGAAGTCAATCAAACCACTGGCCGTACAGGTCACTGTATGGGCGCCGATTGTTGAGAGGTCGGCGGTGGCCGTGAATGTATATGAGGCTGTATCCCCTAATGCAAGGGGGGCAGCTAAAGGGAAAAACTCGAAGGTGGGAGGGCCGCCATCGACAGTGAAGGACACGGTGATCACGGTGCCTGAAGGAACAGTCACTGTGCCGAAATTACGAAACTCAAATGAGACCACTTCTGTCGACGATCCCGCGGCGCAACTAAGAGGGTCATTCACAGGCGAAAGGATCTTCGTTGTCGCCAAGTCATCGGAGAAGAGCATTTGGTTGGTGTAATGAATGTTGCCATTCCAGATGCGGGGATTAAACGTCAGATTGAAATAACCTCCGCCGTAACCCTGATAGTATTCCAGGTCTGTATTGGATGCATAGAGAGTGCCAGGGGCACCGGTGCCGGTGGTGTATCTGACACTAGCACCGTTGATGCCGGTTATATAGAATGCTTGGGTGTCCCCAGGGAAAATAGGGAAGTTCAGGTTGAGCCCCAAAGGTGTTGGGTTGCCAGCGCCTGCACCTACAACACCAGTTGCTGTCCCAAGAAGGGTCCAGTTGGCGTTGCTCATGCGGTTGTTCACATAGGAAACATTGGGTGTGATGAGGGCCCAAACTTCGAAGTCACCTGTGGTGACAGCCGTGTTGATGTCGAAGTCATTGATAATCACACCGGTGAGCGATTTGACATCGAACATGTTACCTGTGGAACCGTTATTGTCGGCAAAGGTTGTGGTCAATGGGGATTGGGCCTCGGCTTGGGTTGTACTCACAGCGATGAATGCAACGAGTAGCAAAAGGCTCAAAAAGGACTGGTTAAATTTCATTTTGTTTTCTCCTTTGTGGTCAACAAGGTTTCTTGTGACGAATCCTTAGTTGACAGTCACTTCAATCGCGTTCGTCATGCCGACTCCCGAAGGAGTTGAGTTCAAAAGTGCTGCTTGGAATGTCGTCAAAATTCCAGGTGGCACAGGGGGCATAGTGAAGAACACGTTGGCGGTTCCTGCAGATGTAGTATTGAAGAACGGATTGAAGCCCGAAGGAACCGAGCCATCTGCGAAGATGACGACTCCCGTAGGAAGCATACTCATGGGATCAATGGGGCCACCAATGTCAATGCTACCAACAACAGGGAAGATCGCGGCATTGGGGTTCTTGGTGCCCAAGAGAAGGATGATTGTTTGATTTGGTTCGCCTGAAAAATCAAACGTCAACAAATCACCGACATCCACATTGCTGGTGTAAGGGCCCTTGTCACCAGAAGAGACAGCGGCCAAACCTGGGCTTATGGCGTTATTGATGTCCATAACGGCAACTCCTGGCTGAGGAGCTTGGCCAATACCTGGTACGAAATCGAAGATGGTAATGTCGTCGATGGCAAGGTCATGTGTGTCACCTCCACCGTCGCTCCGGCCTCGGAATACGAGACGGCACAAGGAACCATTGAAGGCCCCTAAGTTGACAACATAGGGTTGCCACAAGGAGCCGACATGCCCGGTTTGTGGCAATACATCCAAAGTAATGGCACCACCTGGTGAGGTGATAACATCCACTGAAAGGAAGTTCTCGTTGGCTCCTCCGGTGCCGTTCGCATTTGCACTATAGAGCCAGAATTTGAGACTGGGATTGGATGTATTGGTGAAGTCAAAACATCTTGTAACTAAGTTGACGGCACTGTGATTGCCAGCATCTTCCACATAAGCGTAATAGCCTGTGCCTCCGGTGAGACCCGTTGAAAAGTCTGCCATGGGGCCAGTTCCCACAGTGGGTGTGGCTTGATTGGTGAAAATCCATTCGGAATCGGGACCAGAAGAGTCATCTGGATCTTGGACCCAGCCTGCCGGTGGTAGAATACTTTGATTTGAAGCGATCCCAGAGAAATCTTCCACATAAGGAAACGCTGCGATAGGTACCTCATTAGTCACCAGAACTCGGGTTGCGGTGTTATTGAGGTTGACGACATCTCCAGGGAACATCGTTGTGACCGTCATGGTCAAGGCGGGGGTCATAGAGAGATCCACTGGCGTGGGAATGCTCAGCACTTCGGAGTCGCCCGTGTTGAGAATTTGCGTCGTGGTGATCATGTCAGACAGCACCAAGACAGTGTTGACCCGGACTTCCACGGGAATAACGGTTCCAGCGGCAATGGGATTTGTGCCCGTGTTGGAGATTGCGATGCTGATTGTTTCAGACGCCGAAAGTGTCTTGCAATTAGTCGGGCGGGTGACTGGGCTTGTGATCGAGGAACAGGCGATGTCGTCCGTTACGAGATTGAGATGACCCAGAGCTTGCGCTCCAATTTCTAAGCTTGAAAGAGTTCGGTCCCAAACGCGGAATTCGTCAATGCGCCCACGCCAAGTAGCATTGCCAGGACCGAAACCGCCGATGATCAGACCAGTCGTGCCGCTTCCTACCAAGTCGATAGGGGCAGGCTGCGTGACGGGTGGACGTACGATTCCATCTACATAAGGCGTGATCGTCAAGGCCCGGGAGTCGTGAACCAACGCTACGTGCTTCCAAGTTGCAAACTGAACCGCTGTGGTAATTGCGACTTTCTTTATGCCAGCTCCCTCCAATGTGAGAGTGGAGTTGGGGCCAGAGGGATCGCGGTAGCACCTGAAGTTCGAAATTGTTGGGTCGCCAAAGACGTAGCGCGTCGTGCTAGGAGACGATTCTGTGTCAATGATCCAAAACTCGATCGTCCAATCACCGGTGACGGAGAAGGCAGTGTTAATGACGCAGGGATCCGCCGTGGTATTTGCTGTCTTAAGACACGCTGGCCCCAAAACAACGCCACCAGTGCTATTTGTGTTCGTGTTGAAGGCAGCACCATTCTGGATGGTTGGCGAAACGCCAGGAAGGCCAGGGAAAGCACGGTCTGCTGTGACCGACCCGCTTGTTTCACTGAAACGTAGATAGAGAATTTCTGGGCGTTGAGCCTGAAGCGCAACTTGGAATGCGCAGAATAGGAGTGTAAGCCTAACTGCCTCGCGGAGCCTGATTTGCATGGGTGTTCACCTTTTCGAAATACGTCGCTCACATGTGTTGGGGTCTGCTTCTTAGGCACGGCCTGAGCGATCTTGACTTGTCATTTGCGGACAAACGCACATCCAGACCCTAAATTCTTGCTGGGAATCCTGCAAGGAACATTTCTAACAATGTCGTTTTGTACTCATGAGGTGTGCGTTTTTTACTCGTAAGTTGTTTTGATTCCGTGCAAAGAGCTTCTGACGCCCGTGTTTTCGCGGCTATTTTCTCCCTTTCTTGGATGATTTTGAAGGAAGGAGGCCTGTCGGTGGGGAGATTTTGTTCGTGGTGATTCGATTTCTTGCTAATAGCCGAGTCAGGGATTAGCCTCGAAAGGAAGGGGTAAGCAGTTGTTGTGCCTCAGTTTGCAGTGATTCGATAAGGACGATTAGAATGAATCAAGAATGCGCGATGCCGGAACCCAGCCAAGAACACGAGATGATTGTGAAGAATGCGGGGGTGTGGGATGTCAAATGTCGTTTCTTTATGGGCCCAGACCAGCCGCCACTGGAGAGCGAAGGGGTGGATACCATTAGCGCCATTGGTCAATTCTGGACTGTAGGCCGTTTCGAAGCGGATTTCATGGGCATGCCTTTCGCCGGATCTGGTCAACTTGGTTATTTACCAAAGGAAGGCTGTTTCATCAGTACATGGATCGACTCTATGTCGACTTTCATGTTTACTCTCAAAGGTCAATATGATGAAGCGACCAAGACCCTTGACTTGAAAGGTGAAGGCCCAAACCCAGCGGATGGCGAATTGATCCCACAACGAGTTGAGCATGAATTCGTTGACGACAATCACCACAAGTTGCGCATGTACATGACCACGGAGCATGGGGAGGTCAAGTCCTTCGAAATGGACTACACGCGACGGATCTAAGCTGGCTGTGTTTTCCTATGGCAACCGCAACCCTTCCTTCCCTTTCTTGATGGGGGAAGCGAGGGGCCCGATTCGATTTGAAGGCTGGGTAAGCGGTTTCGCCTGTCTGTTCGTGTCTCTATTGCCCCAACTTTTCCTTTATCCAATTGTTGAAATCCACCGCCATGACTTGTCCAATGCATTCACTTTCGTCTTCGTGGATAAACTGAAAATAGAATCGTACGCTTTCTTCTTCAGTGCTCGTCTTGTGGCTATTTGCATTCACGGTGGTATAGGTTTTGCCACATTCAGAGCACTGAGTTAGTTCTTTTCTTACACGGATGAGGGCGTCGTATTTTCTTGGTATTCCGTCGGTCATTTTCTTTCGGCCTATTTCAGATAGTCAAAAATTCAATTCTCGTCCACATTGGTCTTTTTGGTCTCATCCAACATTTTTTGGGCTTGAAGCTGAATGTCTTTGAGAAGTGTCTCCTTGCCTGCGATGTTCTCCAACTTTGGCAAGGCTATGTCTTTGGATTGATGTTTGTAGTATTCCAAGATGGTCCCCCAGCCTTGAAGATCATTTGTCCGTAGGGTGGATTCAAATTCTTCTGCCATGGTTCTCATGGCCGGCATTCCTACTAAGAGGACATTTTGAGCCATAACGTAGCGCAATGCTTCTGGATTTTCCTTATTTCGGAAGAATAATAGAGCCAATTCAGCGGCGTCGGCAGTCCGAAATGCCGCTAGTCCGAAAAGGGCGTTTACACGACAGGCACCGTCTTCTGTCTCTTCAAGGACTTGCCGCAAGAAAGGTACCACATTGTCGTCAGGGATTCGGAAAAGTGCTTGGGAACACCAGATTCTAATGAGCTTACTCGAATCGTTGAGGCAGTGATCGGTAAGAGATTGTGCAGATGCCTCGTCTCCCACTTGCATCAGAATGCGGATGGCTGCTAAACGGACGCCATCATTCTCGTCTTCCAATTTCTGGCGAATCCAACTCTTGGCCACTGCTCCGAAAAAATCGATTTCTTTGGTTATTTGACTGAGGGAACGATCCTGAAGAATAAGCCCTAGGGCGGAGTTGTCTTGAATCTCAACAAAACGATCAAAGGATGATTGGAAGTCCCGCCATCGTTGCTGGAATTCGGCGGCGGATCGTGTTTGCTCTGTTCTTCGTTGCACTTCATCTGTAGCGAGGACGCTGAGGAGTCCGACGACGGGGAGGGCGAAGGCAAAGATGGCCAGAGTGCGGTTTCTTTGGGTCCATCTGGTCAACTTGACTGCAACACTGGCAGGACGGGCGTGAATGGGGTGCATCTTGAGTACCCGGGAGATGTCCTCAGCAAATTCTAAGGATGTGGCGTAGCGTCGATCCCTATCTTTCTCCATTGCCTTGGAAACAACAGTTGCGATGTCTTTGGGGGCGTCTTTGTTGAGTTTTCGTAGGTCCTCGGGCTCCTTCGTCAGGATGGCCTGATAGATCTCTTCTCTTGTAGGTGCAGCGAAGGGTCGTTGCAATGTAATCGCTTCATAGAGGCTGACAGCCAAGGAGAAAATGTCCGTACGGTGATCAAGGCGAATTCGATGGGCGGATAATTGTTCCGGCGACATGTAAGCCGGCGTTCCGAAGAAGTCGCCAGTCTGGGTGAGATCCATGCGTTCGGACTGTTCGTCGTGGGCCAATCCAAAATCAAGAATGACAGGTTCTCCATTTTTTCGCACCATGACGTTTCCTGGTTTGATGTCTCGGTGAATAATGCCAGCGGTATGGGCTTCGTGGAGTGCCAAGGCTGTTCTTTCGAATGTTCTAAGAATCGAACGAAGCGCCTCTTTGTTTGGCAGGACTGTGTTGACGATTTTGCCCGCAGTTGTGGCGGCGAGCTCACGTGGACTTTCATCCGCTATAATTGATGGAAAAAAGATCTCTTCGTTCGGAGACTCATTCTCTTCTTCCGAATTTTCGAATGACTCTGTAGCTCCTCTGGTGCGCTGGGTTTCGATTTGGTTGGCGATTGAGGTGCCTTCAATCAGTTCCATGGCGATGTAGGGCATGCCGTCATGAATGTCGGATTCAAAGACAGTGCAGATACTCGGGTGATTGAGCTTGGAACACAATTCAGCCTCTCGTTGAAAGCGACGAAGGGTGGACTCACTGCCCAAGTCGACTCGTGTCAGTATCTTGATAGCCACAGTACGATCGAGCTTCTGATCTTTAGCTGAAAAAACAACAGCTTGGCCCCCTCTGCCAATTTCAGGCCCCAAGAGATAGCGCCCAACTGTGTCTCCTGTTTCTGCGATCCTAAAAATCATACCTGGGATGTTGCAGCTTTCCCCTGTAGAGGGGTCGGAAGCATCCAGATTCATGCGCAGATAGAGTTCCTCGATCAAATCATGGTGACCGTCGAAAAGCCGCTGATAGTCTTCTAATTCCCTTTGAGTTCCCGCTTCCAATTCCGCCAAGAATAGTCGTTGGAACTGCTCTTTGATTTGATCATGTTTTTCAGTCATCTATCTCGACGATTCCATTCTTTGGACATCTTATCTTGGAGTAACTTACGTCCCCGAGAAAGACGTTGTTTAACAGCGGCTTCCGAGATATTAAGATGGTTGGCGGTTGCGGCAACTGTCATGAGGCGGATATGGTAGCAGTTTAACACCGATGAGTAGAGCGTATCTAGGTCGGCAATGAGTTTGTGGGTCCAGATGCGATCATCGTCCCGGGTCACGATGCCAGTGCTGGGATGAGGGGCTGCTGGCGGACTCGGAATTTGAGATGCCCCGACATCGTTTCTCTGACGGCGAAAAAGATTTGCTAGACGCCAACGTCCCAGTTGCAAAGCATAGGCCAAGAATTCAGTTTCACTTAAGTCCTTCGGGAATCGTTCCAATCGCTCCAATAGGTCTAAGAGTGCAGATTGAGCCACATCCTCCGCTTCTGTTTTGCGCCGAGCTTCCAGTCCCATTCTTTTTTCAATGTATCGAATTAAGCGATCCCGCACACCATTTAAGAGGATGGATTGGGCCTCTTGATTGCCTTCTCGGGCCTGAGTGTAGCTCGTCTTGAAACTTTTCTCGGTGGTCATTGGGTGTAATTATCTTAGATTCGGCCTTCGTACAAGAAATATCAGACTTCTGTCACCGGAATGACAATGGCAGAGCAAAGAAGTTGGCAAAACGAATCAAGTGCCGATCCATCATAAGAGGAGAACCATATCATGAAAGCCAGCTTACCAATTTTGACTCTTGTCGTCGGGGCCATCATCGGCTGGGGAGGCCACAATCTTGTCGCCGATGGAACGGATGACAGGATTGACTCCCAGGACTCGGAGCAAATGGTCGGCATGACCCAAGCGGAACATATGGAAATCGTTGGTCGACTCAAGAAAACGATCGCGGCGCTCAAAGGCGATGCGCAAGAATCCCGTTCCGCTGCTCGTGTTGCCAAGACTGAGAATAGTGCTTTGCTCGCCGAGCTCAAGAAAGTCAAAGGAGAAAATGCTGAAATGACTGCCAGGGTGGATGCGGGAGATCTGAAGAAAAAGGAGAGGATGGCGGCCATCGAAGATCGGTTCAAGAAACTCCGGGGCAAGGGCATCGGTGCACTGATTTCGAACAATGAAATCGGGAAACTCGTGGCGGACCTTCTTCAAGAGGGGCCTCAAGGTCAGGCGGCTGTTTTAGCTTTATTGGCATCAGAAGACGGAGATGAGCAGATGCTTGGCGTCGTCCTGATGCTCCAGGGAATGGCCTCAGTGGAGTCGATTGATCCTTTGACGAAGATGGCATTGGAGAATGGGGATGAGACCATGAAGGCCATGGCATCTCAAGTCCTCATGCGCATGGATGACAAAGAAGCGGGGGCAGCCTTAGAAAAGCTTGTTGCTGAGACTAAAGATGAAGGAGTGAAAGTGAATTCGCTTTTTGGTCTGGCCCGCCAAGGAAACAAGAATGGAGTCCAACAGCTTTTGGACTACTACAACGACGAAAACAGCAAACATGCAGACGTACTGACCCAATCATTTTTCGTTCTTACGAATCCAGAATCCCAACCTTTGATTGACGCCGCTGTTGCACGATTTGCGGATAATGGTAACGACAGTGAGAGAGCGCGGATCAATGCCGCGGCCGTCAAATACTATGGCCACGTCAAAACCCCTGCCTCCAGACGGGCATTAGAGAACCTTGCGAATGACCCGAATGTGAGTGTCCGTGTCAAAGAAAAAGCTCGGGCTGCGATGATGGGTTGGTAGGTGGCTGTTTGTGGATGCCTGAGCTGTTTCATGACTACCTCTGAGCCCGCCAGCCCGAGTAATCCACATCGAGAGGAGGGAGGGGATCAGTTCGGTGGTTCCCTTTCTTCAGATAGTGATCAAACCAACGCAAGGTTCTGACGGCATAGTCGTAGCGATTGGTGTTGATGCGATTTCCGTGGCCCTCATTGGCGTATTGCACGAGCCGTGTTGGTGTCTTCGTGGCCATTTTTACTGCTCGGTAGAGCATGAAGGGTTGGGAAGGATGGACCCGGGGGTCTTTGTCGCCACCCAAGAGCAGAAGGGGTGTGGTGCACAACTCGGCAAATTCCAAGGGACTTCGGGAATCCAAGAAAGCTTTCTGTTCGTGGGGGTGTTTTTCCTCGTAGTGAACATGGAAGAATTCCTTGGGAATGTCCGTTGTGTACCATTTGCTTCTGATGTGGGTGAAGGGGACAAAGCTCACTGCCGCGGCGAAATGTTTGCTCTGCTTTGTTGCCGCCCATGCCGCTGTGTAGCCGCCATAGGAACCCCCTCCGATACCGACTCGCTTGATGTCAATGAGACCCTTCTTGGCGAAGAACTGAATTGCATCCAAATGGTCGTTGAACTCCGCACCCATGGGGTCGCCGTGGTCTTTCTTAGCAAAGGCCACGCCATATCCTGTACTGGAACGGTAGTTAGGGAGCCAAGCGAAATAACCCCGTGCCGCCAACATCTGGCCCCACGATGAGTAAGAGGTATTCCAGCCTTCTGAAAAGTGAGATTCTGGACCCCCATGAGCAACGACCACAAGGGGGTAGCGTTTGGTCTTGTCGTAGTTGAGGGGATAAATCAAGAGCCCTTCGATGGGCAAACCATCCCGTGCCGGAAAGGTGAGAGTTTCTTGCTTCCCCAAAGCGTAATCATCCAACCACTCATTCGAGTAGCTTAAGCGGACGGGTTGGCCCCCAATAACAAAGCGATGAGCCTCTGCGGGGAAACGGGCGTGGGATGCGGCTGTCACTAGGCTGTTTGGATCTCCTGGCACAAGGGCAATGTGCTTGAAGGCCAGCCCCTTGCCCCCCCCCAGAGGTGTGATTTGACCGTTGGAAAGATCGAGTGCACCCACATAAGTACGCGCACCATAACTGGCAACGACAACAAGGTTCTTATTGTCCCGCCAGATGATCTGATGCACCATGCCGGAGAATTTCTGAGTGACCAGCGATGTTTTCTGGTTGTTTAGATCGGTGATGTGCAACATGCCAGCATGGGGATCTCGCTTGTCCACGGCGCCGATCCAACACAATTTCTTGTTGTCTGGGGAAATGGCGAAATTGCCGAGTTTGCCTGGATTGTCAGCTGCTAATTTGACGGCACTTGAGGCCAGATCGAGCTGGTAGAGTTTGCAGCCAACGTAACGGTCATCGATAGAGCTTGTTGGGGCTGCAGAAAACGCGATCTTCTTGCCGTCCCGAGACCAGACGAAGTCAACGACGCTATTCTTCGTGGTCAGTCTTCTGACGTTGCGACCTTTCTCGTCGCAAAGGAAAAGTGCCATCGATGATAAACCTTCGTCAACAAAGATAGGTTTGAATCCGGATTTTCTGGCGTCTATGCGGTGCTGGGGTTTGGGTAAGCGCGCAGTGAAAGCGATGGCTTTGCCATCTTCTCGCCATTTGTATGAGGCGACACCAAAAGGCGCGTTTGTCAGCCGTTCGCTTTTTCCTCCTTGGGCCTTGATGCGATAAATCTGCTGGTACTTATCTTTTTTTTGGCGATCAAGATGGGTGATCCATTGGCCGTCCGGAGAGAAGCTCACTCCATGGACTTGGGTTTTGCCGCCGATCAAAAGTTCAGGGCGGAATTCGCCGGAGAGTCCAACCTGAAACAAATGAACATAATTGCTGCCAGCGGGGTCGCCGGCGAGTCTGGGCTCGGAACGAGTGAAAACGGCGCTCTTGCCATCAGGCGCCGGGATGACCTGATAGACCGTTCGCAAAGTGGCGACGTCGAATGGGGTGAGCCCATCTTGGGGTGACTGGCTCCAAAGGAAGCCACTGAAGACAAATGCCCAAAGCAAGAGTGACGTTTTCATCTCTGTTCCTTCTAAACTCGAACTCTACTTACTACATCCAGCTAAGAAGCTCAGAAACAACCCGATCGGCATTGTAGATTCTCTGGAGAGCTTCCAGGATTGCCGCGGTATGAACGGAGACACTCCGGGGGATGTCACTGCGATAAACAAAGTTATTTCCCAACATTTCGATGTTGCCATCGAAAATGAGGCCCACAACTTCTCTTTTCGCATTGATAACAGCGCTTCCGGAATTGCCACCGATGATGTCGTTGGTGGCGACGAAGTTCACTGGTTTCGCGAGATCGATCTTGTCGCGCTTGTCCAACCAAACCTGGGGCAGATCAAAAGGGTATTGATTGTCGAAGGCGGTGGCTCTTCCGTAGAGGCCATAGAAAGTTGTTCTCCATGGGGCAATGGTACCGTTCATTGGGAAACCTTTTACTTTGCCATCAGAGATTCGCAAAGTACCGGTGGCATCTGGACTCACGGATGTGCCGTACACAGCAAAGAGAGCTTGTCCAATTTTGGTCTTCTGAACTTTGAGCTTTGTTCCCAACTCTTGCATTTTGCCTTTTTCAGCTTGAGTCATCTTATGGAGGATGAGAGCTGCTTGGATGGCTGCATCTTTGCTGCCCTTGAGAACATCCATTCCAGCTTCCATTAATTCCTTGGCGGTATTTCCGGCGGCACACGGAGAATTGGCGTGCAACTGGGCAACGGCCTCTGTAGGGGATAATTCTGGGTAGATGGCGGCGATGAAAGCATCATTTTTCGGCGCCCAGGTACGGCCATGATCCAACCATAAACCTAGGTTAATCAGGTCTGCTCCTTTGGCGAGAGCTATGTCTTTCAGGCCGCCCCTTCCGGTTAGAGCTTTCCTGGCTGCCCCTTTTTCCTTTGCTGAAAGACTGGGGTCGTTGACGCGGACCAAATTCAATGCTCGAGATAATAAGGGATTTCG
>WFTN01000421.1 GCA_015485455.1 Planctomycetota bacterium
ATACCTTACCTGCCAACATGAGATCAATGCCCAAGACCCCGGCATGAATGCCAGGGAGAGGGGCCTACTCACAGCCCAAAAATCTGAGATTGTGCATGTTTGCCGGAAGCCCACGTTCTAAACGTACGGCAACTTTGACCGCGGTGGTCCGCCATGAACAGAGCGGCCATCCTATACAGAATCGTTCTGGCCACGCTTAGTGTTCATCAATGGCAAGCTCAAGTCATCGTGTAGTTGCCGCTGGCAACGTCGTTGGCCTGACAATCAACCGAGGACAATCCGATCGAAAAACTCCCAACCGGGCCGACATAGACAAACGGTTCGCCGGGCTTAAGTTGCATCTCCTCGGCAACAACATCCCCTTTTCCATCATAAACAATGATGTAAAGAGAGCAGTCTGATTGTGTGTCAGTAATAATGATGACGCCGCCCGCTTCAGGGTTCATTGTAACATCAACGCCATGCGGCGGAGTATTAAGGTCGATCTCGAAATCAGTTTGAGCCGAGACGCTACTACTGATTGCGCAAAGAGCGACGATCACCGCGAGATAATTGAGAAACTTCATAAAAATACCTTTCGTTCGTTTCCCTGGAGACAAAAACCAGCGCACATTGCCCTGGTCATTTCAATTCTTCTCTTATTGCCCTGTTTTTGACAATTCTATCTCGAGAAGTTGTTCAGCATTCGGCCCGAAGACGATTTCTAATTGCTTCTTGCCATAGCCCTTCTTCGTCGCTTCGAGCAAGAAAGAAAGTCCTTGGACATCCCTGAATTTGGCAATGCCATTATGGTCGCTCATCCGGATCATCCGACTCCTTGGTCCTTGACTCGAAAGTGCTAGTTTTGCCCCGGCAATTGGTTCCCCGTCTTTGTCCGTCAAACGAACGTCTTTCGCTCGGGGAACAAGGGCTCGAGAGTCCACAACAACATCAATCTTGAGTCTGCTTTCCTTGGGGATCTGATATGCCGCGGTCTTCGAAAGAGGAAATTTTGATTTGGTCATCGATGAGATGTAGATCTGCAACCCCGGCTGCAACCCTTCGATGATTGCTCTTCCAGTTTTGTTGGTGCGGAATTCGTACCTGTACGAGCCATTCTTTCCTCCCCCCCGCCGCAGCGAGGCGGCTCCAAGGACCAAGTGAGCTCTGTTTGGATACTTGCCGTGAGCAAACAATGGTTCCTTGGCGAAGATGCTCACTATACAATCGGCAGCCGGGAGACCTTGTTCGTCGTGGAACCCCAACTCCAGAGTTGGGGTCCGACTGAGGACCACTTTCTGACCTGAATTTTGCACACTGGAAGCACTCATAATCTCAACCGTTTCACCGCGGTGCCCATGCGCTGCAAGCTCGACACGGTCAATCGAGTTAGCAAGCCCAGAGATCGTCAAGTAACCTTCTGTAGTACTTCTCGAGCTGACTATCTCACCCAATTTTGAAGTAGCAATCGCACCAGCTATTGGGGTTCCTCCAATCCCGACGACTCTAAAGTGAGCGGATCGAAAGTCCGGGACTTTTATGTCCCCGATCGCCAATTCCTCCTTCTTAGAAATTGTAAAACGTCTCGTCGTTTTCAGGCCACCGGCGTTGACCTCTACAACGAATTCAATCGGAACATCTTGGCTCCGAACGGCAACTTCGAAGGTTCCATCGTTCGATGACTTTGTTGAACTAAGGTTATGGAATCTCCCTTTTACGGCGCGAGTGATGATCTTTGTGTTGGGCACTGGAAGTCCACTGTGTTGCTGAATAATGCGGCCTGTGACAGATGGGAATCTCACGAGTTCAACATTTAGGAAGTCGTAACTGTGAACTTCAATGCCGATCGCACGCGGCTTCTTGGCGATAAGGTCGTATTCTGGACTGACGGTCAAGAAACCGTCGAGGTGATTTGGTAATCCATGAATTTCGAATGAACCGTCCAGAGGAGCGGAGGTACCGCGATACATCGGAACAATCGAGGTTGAGGAAGGGGCATTCCTTTCAGACGAAAAGCCATCGAACTCAAATTTGAATCGAATCGGTTTTGTAGGACAATGGCCGTCGACAAGAAACCGGCCAGCCAATGATCTACCTCTGTAGATCGCGATGGAATGTTCTCCGGGCGGCAGAGCCATGTGATGAATACTGTTAGGACACTCCTCCCTTCTCACTGTAATCTCAACTGGCTTCACAGAAGCGTCTACAGTTATCATACCATCCTTGCTAGTAGTGTACTCTTCGTCCGTGTGCGAAAATAGGACTGTTGCACCTTCGACGGGACTGCCATCCTCAAAGCACACGCCAAGAATCGCCACATTGATACCCTTCGAAGCCGGGAAAGAGTTTTCCCCTCGCTGCTGGCCGTTTTTGCTCGCATCGACCTTCCTTTGCATGGCCTCTGACTTGCTCGTAGGTGGTTCTCGTCGCGCATCGTTGGAGGCGGTATCGACTTCCGATTGCCCTTGCAGAACTAATGTATCTTCGGGAATACAGAAGCTCACAAAGGCTACAGCACCAAGTAGCAAGAACATGATTACGGCCAAGAAGCCTATCGAATTTCGTTCTTCTGACTTCATGAATTACTCCTTTTAAATGTTGCCCGCCTAACACGGAAGTCCGTAGTTTGGGGTCTAAGGTCCCAATTACGAGCATGCGTCATGCAAAATGAAAGAACGCCTCAGGCTCAGCCTCCACGATCTATGATTCTTGAGTACCGGATAATCCTGCATCTACAACGCATAACGATACTCTCAAGTTCACAATACTCAGTCAAGAATCCCAGATTCTATGCTCATGTCAAAACGGAAAACCTTCGGGAAAACCTGTGCCGAATGAAGTTGAGAATCTACAATCAAGTGACGAGAAAACACGATCCTTGACCGATGTTGGATTCATTGACATTCATTTTGGATTGCGATTCGAAGACGAGTCGAATCTTCCTGAACCATGTCGAGGAGAAATTCGAATCTATGACTCGAGGACTGGCAAGGTGACGGCGTATTGCAATGTGCAGTCCTATCGAAATGTCTTTTCTTTTCCAGTCGAAAAACTACCGATTAGGGTGGATATCGTAATTCCGGGCTTTCTGGGCGCAAGCGCTACATTGAGGAATCGAATAAACCACATACCGCTATCTCCGGTCTCGGTGCGATCAATAATCCTCGGCGGATTGCCATCTCAACTACATGAGGTGACTGCCAAGCTTATAGTCAGTCCGGTAACTAACTTTGGAGAAGGTGATCGTTGGACGCAGATCATTGATGTCAGCAGTGGAACCACTGATTTTGCACCTCTCAAATACGGCATCCATGAAGCCGTACTGGTTCTCACTCGGCGAACAGTTTCGCCGCAAGGGAGAACAAGGGAGCGAGTGATTTCGCTCGAACAACACGCTATGAGGCTTGATGTACTTGAGGGTTCGACTGAAGCAATTGATCTCAAGATCGATTCGCAACGTGTCGCTGCAATGATCAAGGAGCTAATGAAGGACTAAGAAAGGGGGGATCCAAAAATAATGGCGATCTGGCGCGCTAACAGCCAGAATCGTGCAGCTTACGAAAGCCGCTTACAGGCGTGAATTTGGAAGCCGGGCGATTGGGAGAGCGATTCGAAAGTACGAAATTTGCTCGAGAAAGAGGCGTTGATGCAGCAATCAAGTTGAAGCCGGAGAAATAGTTTCAGCGGTCATTTCGGCTCTTGACTTTCACTGATTGGGGACTGCCCAACTCAAATTTCCGATTGAGGATATTGCAGGCAACTTCGCCAATTCTTGGTCTTCCCGCACCAGCGCAAATGCTATGCGTGCTTCATCACAGAAAAGAATGAGGCTTCCAACATGGTTGGAAGCCTCATTCAAAAGTTTCAGGACCTGATGAGTAAAATTCACTCATCATGTGGGATCAGTAGCGGTAGTACTCTGGTTTGAATGGTCCTTTTTGAGGGACGCCCAAGTACTTGGCTTGATCTGCTGTCAGCTTGGTGAGCTTGGCTCCTAACTTGCTGAGGTGCAAGCGGGCGACTTCTTCGTCCAAGTGCTTAGGAAGTGTGTAGACGCCGACTTCGTAGTTGGCATGGTTGTTCCACAGCTCGATTTGAGCCAAGACTTGGTTGGCGAATGAGTTACTCATGACGAAGCTTGGGTGACCGGTGGCGCAACCGAGGTTGACCAAACGACCTTCGGCCAAAAGAATGATGCTCTTGCCGTCAGGCCAGATAATTTTGTCGACTTGAGGTTTGATTTCGTCGCGAACGATTGTGTCGTCTCCGAAGACGCTGGCCACTTGAATCTCGTTGTCGAAGTGACCGATGTTGCAAACAATGGCCCCGTCGCGCATGGCATCCATGTGCTCCCGGGTGATGATGTCGCAGCAACCAGTTGTGGTGACGAAAATGTCGCCGTAGGAAGCAGCGTCTTCCATGGTCACCACTTCGTAGCCAGCCATGCAAGCTTGAAGGGCGCAGATGGGATCGACTTCTGTGACGTAGACCCGGCCGCCCATTCCGTGGAATGCTTGGGCGCAGCCCTTACCCACATCGCCGAAACCAGCGACAATGCACTTCTTGCCCGAGATCATGACGTCTGTGGCACGCTTGATGCCGTCGAGCAAAGATTCGCGGCAACCGTAGAGGTTATCGAACTTGGACTTGGTGACAGAGTCATTGACGTTGATCGCAGGAACCTTAAGGGTTCCTTCTTTAGCCATCTG
>WFTN01000422.1 GCA_015485455.1 Planctomycetota bacterium
CCTACGTGTGCCATGTTCCTGTTAAGGAGGGTCAGTGGGAGAGTCGAGGATTTGATCAGTTTGCCTATGGTGAATCGACCCACAATGTTCAGCTCCGGGAAGTTGAACTGAGTTCAATGAACGATGGGCAGATACCTCACAAGGGAGCCCCTTGGGAAGTGTCCTATTCTCCCGATGGCAAGTCGCTTGCGTTTTGGCAGAGCCCGTCGCCAACGACAGATGACCGCTATATGGCACGCAGCTTATGGGTCTTCCGCAGGGGAACGGATTCTCCAGTGGAAGTGGCACCTAATTCTGGCAAGGTTGGTGTTTTTCGTTGGGGCCCCAACAGCCGGCGCATCGCTTTCATTTCTGGTGTCGATGTTCATGATCCAAAAGAAGGGGTTTTGCGGCTGGTGACGCTCCCCTCTTCTCCTAAAAAGTTCGCTGTTAAGACACTGACACCTTCGAACTTTCTGGGCCATGTTGCGGACATGATGTGGGTGATGGGGAAAGACAAGAAAGATGCTTTTGCGCTCTTGGTGAACCAAGGAATGAGCTCCTTTGTCATGGGGCAATCCGCGAGCGGTGGACCGATGAAGAAAATGGTCGAGTTTGAAGAAACATCTTCGGCCCCCGTGGTTTGGCGCAGTCTTTCCATTCATCAAAATGAAAAGGGCGATTGGCAATTTATCGCCCTAGCGGAATCTCCAAAGCACCCGAAGGAACTCTACGTGAACGGTACGCGGGTGACCTATTCCAACAAGAGTGTCCTCTCTGAAAGCAAAAAATTGCGACTCGGTCGTCAAGAAGAAGTACATTACGTTGCTCGGGATGGAATAGAGATCGGCGGGATCCTCATCTACCCCGTCGGCTATGAAAAAGGCAAACGTTATCCTCTGATCTGCATGATTCATGGGGGCCCAGAATCTCACTATGCGAATGCTTGGCTTTCTGCTTACTCGATGCCGGGACAGGTTGCCGCCGGAAAAGGCTACTTTGTCTTTCACCCTAACTATCGTAGTTCCACGGGACGGGGCGTCGCTTTCTCTAAGCTCGGTCAGGGCCAATCCGCTCATGGGGAGTTTGATGATATCGTAGACGGTGTTGATCACTTGGTAGAGCTTGGCTTTGTGGATAAGAATCGCGTGGGAATCACCGG
The DNA here is from genome assembly GCA_015485455.1 of Planctomycetota bacterium. GTDB lineage: Bacteria > Planctomycetota > DRQF01 > S139-23. The sequence continues at coordinate 1,142 of WFTN01000422.1, forward strand.
TGGCAGTTATGGAGGATATGCGTCTGCTTGGGGGGCCACCTATTACAGTAATCGTTTCGCCGCCAGTGTCATGTTTGTTGGAATTTCGGAACAAATCTCCAAGGTCTTCACCACTGATATTCCGAATGAGAGTTTCTTGGTGCATTGGCGCATGCGTCCATGGGGAAACTGGCAGAGATTCTTGGAGGCCAGCCCTCTTTATTACATCGATCGAGCACACACTCCCATTTTGATCATGCATGGGGAGAAAGATCCTCGGGTTCCAGTTGCTCAGAGTATTGAACTCTATCGTGCCCTGAAGATAAAAGGCGGGGTTCCTAGCCGTTTGGTGCTCTATCCTCGGGAGCAGCATGGCAACCGCAACGCAGCAGCTCGTTTAGACTATGGTTTAAGGCAGATGCGCTGGTTTGATCACTTTCTGAAAGACCAAGGAAAAGACCTTCCTCCTTTCCAAGTGGACTACGACAAGAAGAATTGATCATGAAGACTCCTGATATCCCAAATACCAATGAGGGCGTGGTGAAGGCATTGCTCGCCGGAATTGTGGCCAATCTTTTGGTGGCAATCTCCAAGGGCATCGCTTTCTTCTTCACTGGTTCTTCTGCCATGTTAGCGGAGTCGATTCACTCTGTTGCTGATACGAGCAACCAGGCTCTGTTGGCCCTCGGATTGAAGCGTGCCAAGAAGCCAGCCAGCGAATCTCATCAATTCGGCTATGCCATGGAACGCTATTTCTGGGCCTTCATGGTGAGTTTGCTGATTTTTCTCTTGGGAGGCGGATTCGCTCTCTATGAAGGAATTCACAAACTCTCCAATCCGAGCCCAATCAGGAATGTGGCATGGAATTACGGTGCCTTGACTTTTGGCATTCTCATCGAATCGTTTGCGTTAAGAGTGGCATACCACGAATTTCAGGAGATCAGAGCAAAGAACCCTGGTCCTATTCTCCGTGTCATGCGGGAAACCAAAGATCCCACTATTCCTACTGTTCTCTTTGAAGATTCGGCGGCAGTCTTCGGGCTCATCGTTGCTCTCATCGGTGTATCCCTGACTTACTTCACCGGCAACTCAAGTTATGATGCTATCGCGACCATTGTCATTGGCGTTACTCTCATTGCCGTTGCTTGGTTTCTGGCCCGAGAGAGTCATAGCCTCTTGGTTGGTGAAGCCGCCAGTGAAGCGGACCAAAAGCGCATTCGCCAAGTTGTCGTCGATGATGAAGCTGTTGAAGATCTCATTGAACTTTTGACCCTCCAACGGGGGCCGGACAGCATTCTCATTGCTCTCAAGGTTGATTTCGTCGACGATCTCTACACCCGGGGGGTGGAAGACGCCATTCAACGGGTGGAAGACGGGATTCGCGGCATCATGCCCGAGGCCACCCACGTCTTCATTGAGGCAAACAGTTTTCGTAGCAAGAAGCGACAATCACAAAATCCCAGGGGCGATTGAGAAGACGTGTTTTCTCTCCTCCCTCCGGCGAAGAAGAAAACACGTTGACTCTGGCCGACGCTACGACTCACTGCCCAGAAGTCAGGAGCAAGCCGCCTCGACTTCCTCAACACCCTTGGGGATTTCAGGTCCTAAGACCCGGTGACCTACATCGGTGCAAAGAACGTCATCCTCGATGCGAATGCCCCCTAAGTCTGAGAAGGCTCTCACCATTTCAAAATTGATGAACTCCTTGGCGGTTCCTGCAGCTTCCCATCGGTCTATGAGCGCTGGAATAAAGTAGATTCCTGGCTCTACGGTCATGACATGCCCCGATTCCAGAGGTTTGGCGAACCGAAGAAAGTTGAGGCCAAATTGGTCACTCCGTTCTTGACTGTCCAGGTAACCAACACGGTCTCCTAAGTCTTCCATGTCGTGAACGTCTAAACCGAGGGCATGCCCCAAACCATGAGGAAAGAACAAGGCATGGGCTCCCGCCTTCACGGCGTCACCCACATTGAATCGAGCGGCTTCTGTCATCAAACCCAATTCAGCCATCCCTGCGGTTATCACATGGCAAGCGTGAATGTGGACATCTCGATAAGAGACTCCGGGGCGGATCATCTCGATGGCTTCCAATTGGGACTGAAGGCAAATTTCGTAAATGGCCTGTTGGCGGGAGTCGAATTTGCCTGACACAGGGAAAGTACGGGTGATGTCGGATGCATAACCCATAGGCGACTCGGAGCCAGAATCGTTGAGTAGCAATTGCCCGTCTTCCAGAATGTTGCCATAGGTGTTGTTGTGAAGGACTTCACCCCTGACAGACACAATGGGGTTGTAGGCTTGGGCTCGATCTTGGGCCAGGGCAACCCTTTGTATTTCCGCCGCCACGACTGATTCTTGAATGCCTGGCCTTGCCACCTGCATGGCTGCCAGATGCATGTCATGGGTTGTAGCCAAGGCATTTTCAATTTCGCGGATTTCTTCTGGGCCTTTGATGAGCCTTTGAGCCACCACGGCCTGGGCGAGTTTCGGGCAAGCCCCCTTTCTGAGGTCCTCTGTGGAGTCTCCGAGAATTCGAGACATCCAGGTCAAAATACGCTCATGGTAAGGAGGGAGAAATCTGACCGTCGCCCCATCCGCACGTCTGCTACAAATGAAAGGGCCCAACTCTGCGATGTCATGGACTTCAGCAATGGCTGCCTTAGTCCCTAATTCTTCTAAGGTTTCATGTGGTCCATGCCAAACCACGTCATCGATGTCCCCTGGGGGGCCAAACAGATAGTCTTCGCCAGCGTTTTCACCGAGGACCAATGCAAGACCCGGAAGATCAATGCCCGTTAGATAGAGAAATTGGCTGTTTTGGCGAAAAGGATAGACGTTCTGCGGATAGTTTCTGGGGATCAGCGGATTTCCCGGGAAGAACAAGATGCCGCCGCCAACTTCTTGACGGAGAGCCTCTCGGCGGGCGCTGTAAATATC